>JAWLEL010000059.1:0-10666 GCA_041686165.1 Lentibacter sp. | reverse complement strand
AGGTCGAACCACGTGACCGCGAGCATGAAGACACCTGCGCCCAGCAGCATCCAGAAGCTGGCCTGCCAGCCGTAGATGACTTCGAGCATGCCGCCGATGGCCGGGGCGATCATGGGGATGAGGGACATGCCCATGGTGACATAGCCGATCATCGAGGCGGCCTGGTCTTGCGGGTAGATGTCGCGCACCACGGCGCGCGAGAGGACCATGGCCACGGCGATGACGGCCTGGCCCATGCGGAAGAACATGAAGACGCCCGCATTGGGCGCGAGCAGGCAGCCGAGCGTGGCGACGAGAAACAGCCCCATGCCCCAGAGCAGGACGGAGCGGCGGCCGTATTTGTCGGAGATCGGGCCGATGAAAAGCTGCAGGACGCCGCTGATGGCGAGATAGAGCGCAACGGCAAGCTGCATGTAGGCGTAGTCCACCTCGAAATAGGTGGCCATTGCGCCAAGCGAGGGCAGGAAGACGTTCATCGCGAGGGCTGAGAGCCCCGCTAGGCAGACGAGCGTAAATATGTGCGGCGGCGTCGCCCTGTCGAGGAAGCGACTCTTGATTGGATCGGCCATGTTTCAGGCGTAAGGCGGGCCGGGGGGAGAGTCCAGAGAGCTTGTTGCGATGTTAATTTGCAGGTTTGCAATTAGCGATAAGTTTTCTGGAGGTGCTTTGCAAATTTGCCGCTTTCTGCTTTGTTCCGAGGGCCGGGGCAGGTATAGATCACGCTGAGGACGAGGGCCCCGCAGGCGGCTCTCGGAAGGATATTCCGGCAGGGGGCGACATGAAAGACATTCTCCAGAAACTCGAGGACAACCGTGCAGCCGCCCGGCTGGGCGGCGGGCAGAAGCGCATCGACGCACAGCATGACAAAGGCAAGCTGACGGCGCGCGAGCGCGTCGAGCTCTTGCTTGACGAGGGCAGTTTCGAAGAATTCGACATGTTCAAGGCCCACCGCTGCACCGATTTCGGGATGGAGAAGAACCGGCCCTATGGTGATGGTGTCATCACCGGCTGGGGCACGATCAATGGCCGACTTGTCTATGTCTTCAGCCAGGATTTCACGGTTCTGGGCGGGTCCGTGAGCGCCACGCATGCGCAGAAGATCTGCAAGATCATGGATATGGCGATGCAAAACGGCGCGCCGATCATCGGGATCAACGATTCGGGCGGCGCGCGCATCCAGGAGGGTGTCGACAGTCTCGCGGGGTATGGCGATGTCTTCGAGCGCAACATCATGGCCTCCGGCGTGGTGCCGCAGATCAGCCTGATCATGGGCCCCTGCGCGGGCGGTGCCGTCTACTCGCCGGCGATGACTGATTTCATCTTCATGGTGAAGGACAGCTCCTACATGTTCGTCACCGGCCCTGACGTGGTCAAGACGGTGACCAACGAGCAGGTGACCGCCGAGGAGCTTGGCGGAGCAGCAACGCACACCAGGAAAAGCTCGGTGGCCGATGCGGCGTTCGACAATGACGTGGAGGCGCTGGCCGAAGTGCGCCGCCTCGTCGATTTCTTGCCGCTGAGCAACCGCGAAAAACCACCCGTGCGGCCTTTCTTCGACACGCCGACGCGCGAGGAAATGAGCCTCGATACGCTCATCCCGGACAACCCGAACCAGCCCTACGACATGAAGGAGCTGATCCTGAAGATCGCTGACGAGGGCGATTTCTACGAGATCCAGGAGGAGTTCGCGGCCAATATCATCACCGGCTTCATGCGCCTCGAGGGCCAGACCGTCGGCGTTGTGGCCAATCAGCCGATGGTGCTGGCGGGTGTGCTCGACATCGACAGCAGCCGGAAGGCGGCCCGTTTCGTGCGCTTCTGCGATGCTTTCGAAATCCCGATCCTGACCCTTGTGGACGTGCCCGGCTTCCTGCCAGGCACGGGGCAGGAGTATCGCGGCGTCATCAAGCATGGCGCGAAGCTGCTCTTCGCCTATGGCGAGGCGACGGTGCCCAAGGTGACGGTCATCACCCGCAAGGCCTATGGCGGGGCTTACGTGGTCATGGCCTCCAAGCACCTGCGCGCGGACATCAACTATGCCTGGCCGACCTCCGAGATCGCCGTGATGGGCGCGAAGGGCGCGACGGAGATCATCCACCGTGGTGATCTGGGCGACGAGGAGAAGATCGCCGCGCATACCAAGGACTATGAAGACCGTTTCGCCAACCCCTTCGTGGCGGCCGAGCGTGGCTTCATCGATGAGGTGATCATGCCGCATTCGACACGCAAGCGCGTGAGCCGCGCCTTCGCCAGCCTGCGCACCAAGAAGCAGGCGATGCCGTGGAAAAAGCACGACAATATTCCGCTGTGAGGGCCACTTGAGAGCACCGATTGCATATGGGGTCTGCCTCGCTGCGGCGGCGGGCGCGGTCTCGGCAGGAGAGTTGCCGAAGCTGCCCTCCGGGCTGGAGCCAGAGCTGATGGAGGCCTTCGTCGACGTCAAGCCCGACGGGGTGTTCACCTATGCGCGTTTTCGTTTTCTCGCACCGCAGATTGGTGCCGAGGGCGCGCCGGCACTTGCCGCCCTCGCGGAGGATTTCATGGTCCTGTGTCGCGACTATGCACTGGCCCGGCTGGCCGCCAGCGAGCAGGAGATCGACCGGGTGGTGATTTCATATTCGGACCGGCCGCTGGAATTCGGTGTGAGCGATCCTGACGCGGTGCAGTTCTTCGAGCAGTTTTCGATCACTGACGGCGCCTGCAATTGGGAGCAATTCTGATGTGGCCACAAGATGTTGCGGCAGACAGCTCAAGTGACTTGCCGATTGCGGCATTCAAGGCACAGGGCCGCGGGAAGCTGGCGTTTGGCTGTGAAAGCCCTGCGATTTCGTCTATACTTCACAGGTGCGTGGCCCGTTTGTCGCGCATCTTGTACGAGAGGCAGGACGAAGCACCCGCTTCGAAGCTGTCTGAGAAAAAAGACAGGAGTAGAAAATGTCGAACATCCTCAAGGGCGCAGCCGCGCTCTCGCTCGCATTGGTCGTATCCGCTTGCGGAAACAATGCGCCCGAAGAAGAATATGTCGTGGTCGAGCCCGAGCCCATCTCGGTCGAGCCCGAGTATACGGGTAAATACAAGTAACCTGAGCAGGGGGCGGGCAGGCTCCGCCCCCCGTCTCCCGGCTCTTAATTGGGGGCGAGACTCAACGCTTCCCCAAGGTCAACTTTGCGGTTATCGTGATCCTCACAACGAAGTTTGGAGGATATCATGTCTGCATCCCGTAAACTTGCCGCCGCAATGCTGGGCGTTTTCGTGCTTGGCGCTTGTGCCAAGGAAGAGCCCGCGCCGGCGGTCATCATGCCGGAACAGACCTACAACAAGTTCGGCGAGCCCATGGGCTGTGTCGACGATCAGGGCAGCAGCGTTCCATGCATGCCGGAGCAGGGCTGCGATTCGACAGCCGCGGGCGCGAACTGCGTGCCCGGCGAGGGCGGTGGAAACAACAACACGCCCGGCACGACAGGCTGACACCCGGCTGACCCGCTTTGCGCGGCGCGCCCCGAAGCGCCGCGCCCAGGGTGACGTCGCTCCGCGAACAGAATGTTCGGGGAGGGTCACATGCTGAAGCATCGGGGCTTTCCGGGGCGGCTTCCCGGCTCGGACTACCAGTTCACCATTCGCCGGGCGAACCCGAAAGGGGCCACGCCGCTTACGGAGCGTGCGCGCTATCGTGACAGGCGCCCTCCGGACAAGCGTGCCGATGCCGGCTTCATGGCCGCGCTTTGGGAGCATTTCGGCGAAGAGCCCTTCGAGCGCGGCAATCTCGATGCCGGCAGGCTCTCGTGGCTTTTCGGGCGCGAGGTGATCGCCGCGGAAGACCCGTTCGATCCGGCAAGCTACGAGGCGCTGCTCAGGATCGACGTTCAGGCCGCGCGGCGCTCATTCCCTGAAATCTTCGGCGATACAGCCGATTTCGGGGAGGATCAGGCATGATCTTGCCGAGGCTTTTTCCATTTGAGCAGGGATCGGCCCAAGACCGGGCCGTCTCGCCCCCGGGGCTTTCGCCTGCGACGCGCCCATGCCACTGTTGTCTTGTGATAGTTGCCCAAACGAGGGCATGGGGTGTGAGCCCTGTCTGTTACCCTTCCCCTGCAGGGCGTGGTGGCTTTCCCCAAGGCTGCCCGCCCTGCTTTTTTTCCGTCGCGCGTGGCGGTAGGCTGTTCAGTAAAAAGTCGACAAAGCGGCGCCCATTGCCTATTTTGACAGACATGAGGGCCGCGAAGACGGCTCATGTCGAAACAAAACGAGGCAAAGAGACATGCATAGATTCACGAAATGGGCTCTTGGGCTCAGCACCGCTGCACTGCTGGCAGGCTGCGGCGACACGCTTGGAGAACAAGCGCTCATGGGCGGGGGCGCCGGCGTTGCCGCCTCGGCGCTCACCAAGGGCGACCTGGCGACAGGCGCGCTCATCGGTGCTGCTGGCAACGTCGCCTATTGTCAGAAATACCCGTCGCGCTGCTGAGCAGGCGACACTAGCCGCACCCGCGGCAGCAAACATCACTGAAGCCATCTCCGGGCGCGGCCCGGGGGTGGCTTTTTACGTATTGGCGGGCGGCGCGTCGCTGCGTCGCTCGGACTGAGGAAAGGGACGGACCATGTTCAAGAAGATCCTGATTGCGAACCGTGGCGAGATTGCCTGCCGCGTGATCAAGACGGCCCGGAAAATGGGCATCAAGACAGTGGCGATCTATTCGGACGCCGACCGCAGCGCGCTGCATGTGCAGATGGCTGACGAGGCGGTGCATATCGGCCCGCCGCCGGCAAACCAGTCCTATATCGTGATAGAGAACGTGATGCGCGCGATCCGCGAGACCGGGGCGGAAGCCGTGCACCCGGGCTATGGCTTCCTGTCGGAGAACTCGAAGTTCGCCGAGGCGCTGGAGAAAGAGGGTGTTGCCTTCATCGGGCCGCCCAAGGGCGCGATCGAGAAGATGGGTGACAAGATCACCTCAAAGAAGATCGCCCAGGAGGCGGATGTCAGCACCGTGCCCGGTTACATGGGCCTCATCGAGGATGCCGAGGAGGCGGTAAAGATCAGCTCCGAGATCGGCTATCCGGTGATGATCAAGGCGAGCGCAGGCGGCGGCGGCAAGGGCATGCGCATCGCCTGGACGGACGACGAGGCGCGCGAGGGCTTCCAGAGCTCCAAGAACGAGGCGGCGTCGAGTTTCGGGGATGACCGGATCTTCATCGAGAAATTCGTCACCCAGCCCCGCCACATCGAGATCCAGGTGCTGTGTGACAGCCATGGGAACGGCATTTACCTTGGCGAGCGTGAATGCTCGATCCAGCGGCGCAACCAGAAGGTTGTCGAGGAGGCGCCGAGCCCGTTCCTCGACGAAGAGACGCGCCGCGCGATGGGAGAGCAGGCTGTCGCCCTGGCCCATGCGGTGGATTATGCCAGCGCAGGCACGGTGGAATTCATCGTCGATGGCGAGAAGAACTTCTACTTCCTGGAGATGAACACGCGGCTTCAGGTGGAACACCCTGTTACCGAGCTCATCACCGGTGTTGACCTCGTCGAACAGATGATCCGCGTGGCGGCGGGTGAGAAGCTGGCCATGAGCCAGAAGGACGTGACCCTCGAAGGCTGGGCCATCGAGAACCGCCTTTACGCCGAGGATCCTTATCGCGGCTTCCTGCCTTCGATCGGGCGGCTGACCCGCTATCGCCCACCCGAGGAGATGGCCGCCGGGCCGCTTCTGGAGAACGACAAGTGGCAGGGCGATGCGCCGAAAGGGGCTTTCGCGGTGCGCAATGACACGGGCGTCTTCGAGGGGGGCGAAATCTCGATGTATTACGACCCGATGATCGCCAAGCTCTGCACATGGGCGCCCTCGCGTGCGGCGGCGATCGAGCACATGCGCGATGCGCTCGACGGCTTCGAGCTTGAAGGGATCGGGCACAACCTGCCGTTCCTCTCGGCGGTGATGGACCACGAGATATTCATCAAGGGCGAGATGACCACGGCTTTCATCGAGGAACAATATCCCGAGGGATTCGAAGGTGTGGCGCTGGACGAGGAGGCGCTGCGCAAGATCGCTGCAAGCGCGGCGGCGATGCACCGTGTTGCCGAGATCCGGCGCACGCGTGTCTCGGGCCGTATGGACAACCATGAGCGCCGTGTGGGTGAGGACTGGGTGGTGACGTTGCAGGGGCAGGCGTATGCCCTCAAGGTAGAGGCCGACAAGGAGGGTGCGACCGTGCGCTTCGAAGACGGCAAGCCCATTCGCGTGGCCTCGGACTGGACGCCGGGCGATCAGCTCGCGCGGCTTGATGTCGATGACGGCTCTCTTGTTCTCAAGGTCGGCAAGATATCGGGCGGCTTTCGCATCAGGAGCCGTGGGGCGGACCTGAAAGTGCATGTGCGCACGCCGCGACAGACCGAGCTGGCAAGGAGGATGCCCGAGAAGATCGCGCCCGATACGTCGAAGATGCTGCTCTGCCCCATGCCGGGGATGATCGTGAAGATCGACGTGGAAGAAGGCGACGAGATTCAGGAAGGCCAGCCGCTCTGCACCGTCGAGGCGATGAAGATGGAGAACATCCTGCGCGCCGAGAAGAAGGGTATCGTCTCCAAGATCAATGCCGGTCCGGGCGACAGCCTTGCGGTGGACGAAATCATCATGGAGTTCGAATAGACCCGATGGATCGCCCTCCCGCGTCAACCGACTGGCAAGTTTTGCCTGTTAGCCTTGCAGCCCTGAACGGCTTGCAAGGCGAGGGTGAGGATGCGCGGGGCGCTTTGTGCGATGATGATGCTTGGTATGCTGGCGGGCTGTGCGCTCGACAGCGAGGACGAGCTGCGCCGAGTGCTCGGCTCGCGGCTCTACCTGCTGGACACGGTGCATTTCTCTTCGGCGGGCAATTGCACGGCGGCCGTGTTCACGCTGGCGCTGGCCGAGTTCCGGGCGCCTTTTCCGATGGCAGTGAGCCTGGAGGGCGCGCTGGACAAGCTCGAGGCCGGCGAGGCGGCTCACCTGCATCTCGAGGGGCTCACGCCCAACGAGATCAGCGAGGCGGTCATGAGCCACGATCTGCCGACGGGGCTGGGCCTCATCTCGGCCGGGATCGGACCGGCGCAGGACTGCATGAGCGATCCCGTCTCACGGGGGTATTACCGGGTGCTGACATCGGTGGAGACACAGATGGTCTATCTGCCGGAGGAGAACGCGCTGTTGCTGATGTATCCGCCCGAGAAACTGGCCTTTTTCCTCAGGGGAAACATCTGAGCGCTCAGGACCCGCTGCGCATTTCGCGCTGGCGCATGGGCAGCTTGTCGATCGAACGGGAAATCTCGCGCACCGCCCAGGGCACGGGCTTGCGCAGATATGTCTCGCCATCCTTGCCGACGAGCAAAAGCCCGAAACCGCGCGGACGGAATTCTTCGCGAAGCTCGGTTTGCTCGGACGGGTCCGTGTCGAGCACGACCAGCACATCGCGGTCCGCCAGATACTGCGGGCGCTGGGACAAGAGCTGCCGCTGCTCGATGAATTCCGGATCGAGCTCGCTGTCGGCAAAGACGATCAGCAATCTCTTTTTCCACAAATATCGATCCAGTTCGACCTCCTCGGCCGGAACCAGCAGATCCTCGAATAGCTCTTCCAGCTCCCCGGCCTGGGCAGAAGCTGCGAAAAAGCCCGTAATAACAAGTGCTAGAACCCTGATCATGATCCCTCCTGTATCCTTAGATATAAGCGGTACAGCGCGCATTGCGACAAGATTCGGCCCATCAGGAGCGCTTTTGTCGAATTTAACACGATCTTCAGCCTCCTCCTGCCAGAATGACGGCAGAATAACAGCGCATCGAATGCCAATGACGCGCATCAGAAGGCTGAGCAGAATGAAAACGATCGTGCATCTTGGTCCGCACCGCTGCGCGACCACGACTTTCCAGAAATACTTGCGCCGGAACAGGGGCAGGCTCGGGGAGCAGGGCGTCGTCTTCTGGGGCCCCGAAAGCCTGCGCAGAGAGGGGCTCTTCAAGGGTCTCTACGCCGGGCCGAGCGCGTGTATCGACAAGGCAGCCGTCCGGGCCGCACGGCAACGTATCGCCAAGGCCTTTGCGGAGGCGGAGCAGCATGGCGCGCAGGTGCTGATCATCAGCGAGGAGAACATGCTCGGTTCGATCAGGGGCAACCTGCGCCAAGCCGGGCTCTATCCTGACGCCCGGCAGCGACTGTCAGCCTTCGCCCGGGCGCTCGGACGTCCTGTCGACCGTGTTGTTTTCGGTCTGCGTCCCTTGCAGGACTACTGGGCCTCGGCGCTGGCCTATGCCGTCAAGCGCGGTGCGGTGCTGCCCGATGCGGGGCGGTTGCGGAAACTGGCCTTCGGGCCGCGCAGCTGGCAGGACGTGCTCGAAGACGTGGCGGCGGTGTTCCCCTTGGCGCGGATCGAGCTGCACCGCTTTGCCGATTTCGCCGGTGCGCCGGATGCAAGGCTCCGTGTTCTGCTGGGCGACACGGTGCATGTGCCACGCTTCAAACCTGATGTGAGGTTCAACGAGGCCCCGGACCTGCCGGCGCTGCGCGCGCTACTTTCCGAGCGCGGCATCGAGAACCGCCTGCCGCTGTGTGAAGGGCGCTGGCAGCCCTTTGACAGGGCCGAACGGAGCGCCCTCGGGGAGATATATAGCGACGATCTCTTCGCATTTCGTGCAAGCCGGGCCAACCGGCTGCAGATGATCGACAAGACAGGACAGGACACGCAAACGCCGGATGACACGGGCCTGAGCCCGGCGCTGGCGGCAACAAGAGGACAAGGATATGACCAAGCGAGACGAATGGGCCGCGCGGGCTGAGGAAGAACTGCGGGGCCGCCCGCTCGAGGATCTGACATGGCAGACGCTCGAGGATATCGAGGTGAAGCCGGTCTATTTCGAGGAAGATCTCGAGGGCGTCGAGCACATGGGCTCGATCCCGGGATTCGCGCCTTTCACGCGCGGGGTGAAATCGACGATGTATGCGGGCCGTCCCTGGACCATCCGGCAATATGCCGGCTTCTCCACGGCCGAGGAATCCAACGCCTTCTATCGCCGCGCACTGGCGGCCGGGCAACAGGGCGTTTCCGTCGCCTTCGATCTGGCCACGCACCGGGGCTATGACAGCGATCATCCGCGCGTTGTGGGTGATGTCGGCAAGGCGGGTGTCGCCATCGACAGCGTCGAGGACATGAAGGTCCTCTTCGACGGCATCCCGCTCGACAAGGTCTCGGTGTCCATGACGATGAACGGAGCGGTGATCCCGATCCTCGCCAGTTTCATCGTTGCAGGCGAGGAGCAGGGTCATGAGCGTTCGGTGCTTTCCGGCACGATCCAGAACGACATTCTCAAGGAGTTCATGGTCCGAAACACCTATATCTACCCGCCCGAGCCCTCGATGCGGATCATCTCGGACATCATCGAATATACCTCGAGCGAAATGCCCCGCTTCAACTCCATCTCGATCTCCGGTTATCACATGCAGGAGGCCGGGGCGAACCTCGTGCAGGAGCTGGCCTATACGCTGGCAGACGGGCGCGAATACGTGAAAGCCGCCATCGAGGCGGGCATGGATGTGGACAAGTTTGCCGGCCGTTTGTCGTTTTTCTTCGCCATCGGCATGAATTTTTTCATGGAGGCCGCCAAGCTGCGGGCCGCGCGGCTGCTCTGGTATCGGATCATGGACGAGTTCGGCGCCAAGAGCGAGCGCTCCAAGATCCTTCGGACCCATTGCCAGACCAGCGGCGTGAGCCTGGCCGAGCAGGACCCTTACAATAACGTCATTCGCACGGCCTACGAGGCGATGGCCGCGGCCCTGGGCGGCACGCAGTCGCTCCACACCAACGCGCTGGACGAGGCGATTGCCTTGCCGACGGATTTCTCGGCGCGGATCGCCCGCAACACCCAGCTCATCCTGCAGGAAGAGACGGGCATCACCAATGTCGTCGATCCGCTGGCAGGCTCCTACTACGTGGAAAGCCTCACCAAGGAGCTGGCCGACAAGGCCTGGGAGCTGATGGAAGAAGTCGAGGAGATGGGCGGCATGACGAAGGCCGTGGCGAGCGGAATGCCCAAGCTCAGGATCGAGGAAAGCGCGGCGCGGCGCCAGGCGATGATCGACCGCGGCGAGGAGGTGATCGTCGGTGTCAACAAGTATCGCCGCGAGACCGAGGACGAGATCGACATTCTCGATGTGGACAACGTGAAGGTCCGCCAGGGCCAGGTGGCCGGGCTGGAGAAGCTCCGCGCGGAACGCGACGAGGCGGCCTGCACGGCGGCGCTGGACGAATTGACCCGCCGCGCGAAGGAAGGTGGAAACCTTCTGGAGGCCGCGGTGGAAGCGGCACGGGCACGGGCTTCAGTGGGAGAGATCAGCATGGCCATGGAAAAGGAATTCGGCCGCCATCGCGCCGAAGTGAAGACGCTTGCGGGCGTTTACGGCGCGGCCTACGAAGGCGACGAAGGCTTTGCCGCGATCCAGAAGAGCATCGAGGACTTCGCCGAGGAAGAGGGGCGCAGACCGCGGCTTCTCGTGGTCAAGATGGGGCAGGACGGGCATGACCGCGGTGCCAAGGTGATCGCCACGGCCTTTGCCGATATCGGCTTCGATGTGGATGTCGGCCCGCTCTTCCAGACACCCGAAGAGGCCGCCCAGGATGCGATCGACAACGATGTGCATGTGGT
>JAWLEL010000058.1:0-10708 GCA_041686165.1 Lentibacter sp. | reverse complement strand
GGGTATTGTTCGGAGTGGTTTCATGTTGATGCTTGCCGGTGTGATGGGGATGGCGCTCGTCGGGGCGACTGTTTTCATGGGCTTTGACGGCGGTGATGAAGAGATCGGCGCACCCTCGCCCCCCGGTGAAGACGGCACAAGTGACGTGCTTGATCCCGATGAGGTTGAAGGCGAAATCAGCGAAGGCAGCGACGAAAACGACTTGCTCGCCGGGACCGCGGGTGATGATCAGATCAACGGATATGCTGGCGACGATCAGTTGACTGGTGGCGACGGGCGTGACGATCTGCACGGCGCTGATGGGAACGACACGATCAGCGGGGATGCCGGTTCTGATACCCTGCATGGTGGTAGCGGGGCCGATTTGCTGTCCGGTGGAGATGACGGCGATTTGCTTTTCGGGCATGACGATGATGACACGCTCAACGGAGATGCAGGCGACGACACGATGCATGGCAGCGCCGGCGATGATGTGCTCTCTGGTGGCGATGGGGATGACGCTCTGCACGGCGGTCTGGGGCATGACAGCCTCGAAGGTGGAGCAGGTCAGGACAGCTTGTTTGGTGGCTGGGGCAATGACCACCTGGATGGCCGGGAAGAGGATGCCGCTGAGGCGGATTTCCTGAACGGCGGCGGCGGTGACGATACGCTGGTGGCGGGTGCCGCTGATATCGTGACGGCAGGAGCCGGCAACGATGATATCGTGGTCGGCGACTGGATCTCCGGGGACACCGCAGCGGAAGTCCTCGACTACAACGACCAGGAAGACAGGATCATTATTGTATACGAGGATCTCGGGCAGGGCGCACCCGATATCACGCTCGAGCGTGATGCAACGGGGGATGATCTGACACATGTCCTGCTTGACGGGCAGTCGATTGTCAGTGTGCATTCGGATATGGCACCGAACATGGATGATTTGCTCGTCATGACACAAGGCGATGCGGCTGAATTCTTCGGCGTTTGAGCAATGCCGAGATCCGCGACGCCGCTCGCAAAATAACGCTTTTCATCTCCTGAAATTCCGCATATACGGCGCCTTTGTCGGGCATGTGCCCCGATATCTCTATGGACCTTGCTGGACGACATCCCGGCTTGCGCCCGAACCCCTGACCAGAAGGAGACCCCGATGTCGATTACTGCGGAAGAGAAAAACCGTGTCATGAAAGAGTTCGCCACCAAGGACGGTGACACGGGTTCCCCGGAAGTTCAGATCGCGATCCTGACGACACGGATCAAGACGCTGACAGAGCATTTCAAGACCCACAAGAAAGACAATCACGGACGCCGTGGTCTTCTCAAGATGGTCGCCCAGCGCCGCAAGCTGCTCGATTATCTGCGTGGGAAAGACGAGGGCCGCTATCAGGACCTCATCAAGAAGCTTGGCATCCGCCGCTAAAGCGCGCGCCTGCAGCAGACTGGAAAGCCGCGCCCCGGAAGGGCGCGGCTTTTTCTTTGGGACGCTGGGTCAGCCTGCCACGTGTGGAATAGTATCCGCTTGGGCGCTGCGTCTCAGCGTTTGCGCAGTATGATGAGTTCGTAGCCTTCATCGCGATATGCGGTGATCCGTGCAGGAGCGGATGGCGCGACATCGACATAATCGGGAAACGCTGAAGCGTCGATTCCGCGCTGAGCCGCGTATCCGCCACAGACATGCACCGGTGTTCCGCTGTCGGAAAGGGTGCGCGCCTGTTGGTGGATCTGGCTGGCGAGCGGCTTCTCGGTCGTTCTTGCCAGGGCGAACTGCTCTGCGCCATGGCTCACAACGGCAATCGGCAGTTCTGGAAACTTGCCGTGCAGTTCGGCAGAAATGCGGTCCACTTGCGGAAGGGCCCAGGAAAGCGCATCCGGATCTCCCTCGACCACTTCGATGACGACACCGGCTGGCGCCGTCTGCAAGGCCATGATCCGCTTCAGCCCGCTGTCAGCCATGGCGGACCCGGCGATCATGCATGACGTGATGAATGCAATGAGCCAACGCATGAATTTATCTCTGCGATCTGGCAATGATTGCGGCAAGAACCCTCATATGCACATCTGCATCAGCGCGTGCTGTCGGCGCGTTTGATGATCCTGGCGATTTGCTGGCCTATGATGGTGCTCGCTTTGTGCGAAGGATGAATCATGTCGACGCCGTGAAAGGAGCGGTCGCCCGAGGGAACAAGGCCGGCGATGGAGTGGAAATACACCCCGCGATCCCGCTCGGCGAGTGTCGCCAGGCGGGCTTCAAAGGCTTCGGCCTCGTCCTTGCATGACTCGATCGGCGAATTGGTGCCAGGGCTGCGCAGATATCCGAGATAAACGACGCGAGCTCCTTGCCTCCTGATACGTCCGACCAGATCGACAAGCTCACCGCGCTTTGCATCGGGGCTTATCATGCGTGTCATGCGCCTCTCGCACCGGCTGCACCCGCAGCCGAGCCAAAGATCATTGCCCCCGCCCGTGATGATGACCCAATCGAAATTGTCCTCGTCATCGCGATACTGGCGCGAAATCCGCATTCCCAGCGCGCCCGTGATCGGCAGGCCGTAGATGACCCTTGCTCCAGAAATGGACCTGTTCTCGACGGGTTCAGCAAGCTCTTTCGAGACGATGTCAGCGATGGAAGACCCGGCCCCGCGATGCCAGGCCATGAGGCTGTCTCCAATGGCAAGGATACGCGCATCTGTAGCATTGCCGGCGCCAGGCGAGGCTGCAAGCAATGTCAGAGCAATCAGGACTATCGCGTATCGTCGCATGTGACTCTCACCTTTTTTGGCAGTCTGTTCGAATTGAAAACAGAAATCCACCGCGCGGTTGAAAACAAAGTGTTCACTTGCCGCATGACGGGCGTGTGCGCAAGTGCTGCTCCATCTGCGCGCTCGGCAGGGCCGCGGATGTCTCCTGCGCATCATGAAGCCTGAGCGCAAAAGGATCGACACGGGGCTGCACCGCGGGAGCGGGCGCCGATAACGCTTTCAAGTTGCGGAAAAGTCATGTATGCCGCGCGCATCTGAGACGTTGCGCCCTGGCCCCGGCGCTCGAAGACAGGATGTAAGGGGCCGGCGGCAATGGGGCCGTCATTCAAACAGGAGACACGGGATACGCCCGTGAGCGCTCCGATACGAGGAACGATAATGTTCAATATCACGAAGAAAGAAATGGAGTGGGGCGAAGAAACGCTCACTCTGGAAACGGGCAAGGTTGCCCGCCAGGCGGACGGGTCCGTCATTGCAACACTCGGCGAGACATCGGTCATGGCCAATGTCACCTTCGCCAAACAGCCGAAGCCGGGGCAGGATTTCTTCCCGCTGACGGTTCACTACCAGGAGAAATACTACGCAGCAGGCAAGGTGCCCGGCGGGTTCTTCAAGCGCGAGGCGCGCCCGACCGAGAAAGAGACGCTGACGGCACGCCTGATCGACCGTCCGATCCGCCCCCTGTTCGTGGATGGCTTCAAGCATGAAGTGCTCGTCATGTGCACGGTGCTCAGCCATGACCTCGTGAATGACCCCGACATGGTCGCGATGATCGCGGCGTCGGCTGCACTGACCATCTCGGGCGCACCCTTCATGGGTCCGATCGCGGGCTGCCGCGTTGGCTACGAGGATGGCGACTACATCCTGAACCCGACCGTCGACGACATGCACGACCTGCGCAACAACCCCGACCAGCGGCTCGACCTGGTTGTCGCGGGCACGAAAGATGCCGTGATGATGGTGGAATCGGAAGCCTACGAGCTTACCGAGGAAGAGATGCTGGGCGCGGTGAATTTCGCGCACGAACAGATCCAGCCGGTCGTCGACCTGATCATTTCGCTGGCCGAGGACGCGGCGAAGGAGCCTTTCGACTTCCAGCCGCCGGATTACTCCGAGCTTTACGAAGCTGTGAAAGCGGCTGGCGAAGACGCGATGCGCAAGGCCTTCGCGATCACCGACAAGCAGGAGCGCACGACGGCCGTGTCTCAAGCGCGTGAGACGATCAAGGAAGCTCTCACCGAAGAGCAGCTTGAAGATGCCAATCTCGGCTCGGCGATGAAGAAGCTCGAAGCCAGCATCCTGCGTGGCGACGTCGTCAAGACAGGCAAGCGGATCGATGGGCGCGCTCTCGATGAAGTGCGCGATATCGTCTGCGAGACGGGCCTTTTGCCCCGCACGCACGGCTCGGCGCTCTTCACGCGTGGCGAGACGCAGGGCCTTGTTGTCACGACGCTCGGCACCGGCGATGACGAGCAGTTCATCGACGCGCTGCACGGAAACTTCAAATCGAACTTTCTGCTGCACTACAACTTCCCTCCCTACTCGGTTGGTGAAGCGGGACGCGTCGGCCCTCCCGGACGCCGCGAGATCGGCCATGGCAAGCTGGCATGGCGTGCGCTTCAGGCGGTTCTGCCAGCGGCGACGGACTTCCCCTACACGGTGCGCCTTGTCTCCGAGATCACCGAGTCTAACGGCTCGTCCTCGATGGCCTCTGTCTGTGGTGGCTCGCTGTCCATGATGGACGCGGGTGTTCCGCTCAAGTCGGCCGTAGCCGGTGTTGCGATGGGCCTTATCCTCGAGGATGACAACTCCTACGCCGTTCTCACGGATATCCTCGGTGATGAAGATCACCTTGGTGATATGGACTTCAAGGTCGCCGGCACGGAAAACGGCATCACGTCGCTCCAGATGGATATCAAGGTCGCCGGCATCACGCCGGACATCATGCAGAAAGCCCTCGCCCAGGCGAAGGAAGGCCGGATGCATATCCTCGGCGAGATGAACAAGGCGCTTTCGGGCGCAAGTGACTTCTCGGTCCACGCTCCGCGCATCGAAACGATGCAGATCCCGACCGACAAGATCCGTGAAGTGATCGGCCAGGGCGGCAAGGTGATCCGCGAGATCGTGGAAACCTCCGGCGCGAAGGTCGACATCAACGATGAAGGCATCATCAAGATCGCCAGCCCCAACGGCGACGCCATCCAGAAGGCCTATGACATGATCCATTCGATCGTGGCCGAGCCCGAGGAAGGCGCTGTTTACAAGGGCAAGGTCGTCAAGATCGTCGATTTCGGTGCCTTCGTGAACTTCTTCGGCAAGCGCGACGGTCTCGTTCATGTCAGCCAGATCGAGAACCGCCGCCTGAACCACCCTTCGGATGTTCTCAAGGAAGGTCAGGATGTCTGGGTGAAGCTCCTGGGCTTTGATGACCGTGGCAAGGTTCGTTTGTCGATGAAGGTCGTCGACCAGGAGACAGGCGAAGAGCAAAAGCCCGAGTCCAAGAAAAAGGACGGCGACGAGGAGGAATGATCCTCGAGCCCCTTTGACAAAGGAAAGGCCCGCTCATGCAGCGGGCCTTTTTCGTCACAGAGGTAAGATTTTTCGAAAAATCTTACCAAGAAAATTCGAATTTTCTTGGTCTCAATGGTCTTTCTCGACGCGCACTAGATGATCTCGTCTTCGTCGAAGAGCGCAGGCGCATCGCGATGGGCCGAGACCTCGCGCGCTGCTTCCATGTCGGAGGCTTCGAGATTGGCGATATGGAATATCGCGTCGCCCTCGTTGACCAGCGGCATACAGGTCCGCCCGATGATAAGCCCGGCCGTGTCCGCGATGATGTCCGCTTCGGATTCGCCCAGCGGGTCGGCGATCGTCCCGAGGCTCTCGCCTGCTGTCACCATGTCACCCAAACCCTTGTAGGCGCGCATGAGCCCGCCGGTGGATGCGCGCTCCCAGCTTGAATCCGTGGCCATGAGCGTGTTGGCACGTGCCTTGGGGATGGATTTCTTCGGCAGCATTCCAAGGTTGTGGAGCACCCGCAGAATCCCGGAGACGCCCGAGCGGACCACGAACTCGTCAAAGCGCAGCCCTTCTCCTCCCTCGAAGAGCAGGACATCTACGCCAGCCTCTTCGGCGGCCGCCCTGAGCGAACCGTCACGCAGCTTTGACGGCAGCATCACAGGCGCGGCAAATGCCTCGCCAAGGGCGCGCAGGCGCGGATTGTCGGGCGTAAGCCTGATCTGGGGCAGGTTGGAGCGCGGAATGGCGGCAGAATGCAGATCGATCCCGAGCTCGGACCGGCCCACAACCTCCCTCATGAAGATGTCGGCCAGCCGGGAAGCCAATGAGCCATGTTCCATGCCCGGAAAGCTGCGGTTGAGATCGCGCCGGTCGGGCAGGTAGCGGGACCGGTTGAGAAAGCCGAAACTGTTGACGATGGGCACGCAGATGAGCGTACCCGAAAGCCGGGAGACGGGCTTGGCCTTGAGCAGGCGGCGGACGATCTCCACACCGACGATCTCGTCGCCGTGAATCGCTGCTGAGATGAAGACAACCGGCCCCGGCTTCTTGCCGTGGACAACATGAGCCGACATGTTGACAGCTGTATGATCGGGGAGTTGGCTGACGGGCAATTCGACGGTCTGCCGCGCACCGGGCGCGATTCGCGCATTGCCGATCTCGAATGGATCACGTTTCAATCTTCAAAGCCTTCATCTGGATCTTCATGGCTCTTATCATGCGCGATCGTGGGCGTCATCGGCCCAAATGAAAAGGCCGCGGACGATGTCCGCGGCCTCCAGGGGCAGCTATTCCGGAGCCCGGCTTACGTGGGCGCTTTCGTCCGGCGCAGGTAGGGGAAGACCGTCTCGAACTCGCCGAACTTGGCCTTGGCGTCCTCGTCGGACAGCGAGGTCGGGATGATCACGTCCTGGCCGCTGGTCCAGTCAGCAGGCGTTGCGACACCCTTGCCGTCGGCCATTTGCAACCCGTCGAGCGCGCGCAGAACCTCGGCGAAGTTGCGGCCGACATTCATCGGGTAGGTCATGGACAGTTTGAGCTGCTTGTCAGGCCCGATGATGAAGACCGACCGCACCGAGGCGCTGTCGGCGGCTGTGCGCCCATCGGGAAGATAGGCCTCGGCGGGCAGCATGTCGAAGGCCTTGGAGACGGCGAGGTCTTCATCGGCGATGATCGGGAAGGCAGCCTTTGCGCTTGCGAAGCTCTCGATGTCCTTCTTCCATTCGACGTGTTCATCCGCGCTGTCCACGGAAAGGCCAATCACCTTCGCGCCGCGTTTTTCCCATTCTTCGGCAAGCTGTGAAACCGCGCCGAACTCCGTGGTGCAGACGGGCGTGAAATCTTTCGGGTGCGAGAAGAGGATCGCCCAGCTGTCGCCGATCCAGTCGTGAAAGCTGATTTCTCCCTGGTCTGTCTTGGCTTTGAAATCAGGGACGGTTTCGTTGATGCGCAGGCCCATGTCTGGTCTCCTTCTTTGCGTTTAAATTCCGAATCTGGAATGTATATATGATCATCCGGCACGATCTTAAAGGGGGTGCTTGCAGCCAAGTTGGGAGGGTGACAAAGTGCCTCAAACCTTGAACGGGAGAAAGACATGATCGAGAAGCGTAAATTCTACATCAACGGCGAATGGACAGACCCGAAAGACGGGAAAGATCACCCTGTGGTCGATCCGTCTACGGAAGAGGCATTTGCCGTTATTTCACTGGGCGGACAGGCCGATACCGACGCGGCCGTCGCGGCTGCGAAGGCGGCGCTGCCCGGCTGGATGGCGACGCCCGTTGAAGAGCGGATTGCCTGTGTCGAAAGGCTGATCGAGGTCTACAAGAGTCGCGGCGAGGAGCTCGGAGAGACCATCAGCCGCGAGATGGGCGCGCCCATCGACATGGCGAAGACCCAGCAGGTCGGAGCGGGGATCTTCCATTTGAAGAATTTCGTGCGTGCGGCGAAAGCCTTCGAGTTCGAACGCCCCCTGGGGGACCACGCGCCGAACGACCGGATCATTCATGAGGCAGTTGGCGTGGCGGCGCTGATAACGCCTTGGAATTGGCCGATGAATCAGATCACGCTCAAGGTCGGTGCTGCGGCTGTCGCGGGCTGCACCATGGTGCTCAAACCCTCCGAGGAAACGCCGCTCGATGCGATGCTCTTTGCCGAGATGATCGACGAGGCGGGCTTTCCGAAAGGTGTCTTCAACCTCGTGAATGGTGACGGTGCGGGCGTCGGCAGCCAGCTTTCGGCACATGAGGATGTGGACATGGTCAGCTTTACCGGCTCGACGCGAGCAGGCAAGCTCATTTCGAAATCGGCGGCCGATACGCTCAAGCGGGTGCATCTCGAACTGGGTGGCAAGGGCGCGAACGTGATCTTCGCGGATGCCGACGAGAAGGCCGTGAAACGCGGTGTGCTGCACATGATGAACAACACGGGCCAGAGCTGCAACGCGCCGAGCCGGATGCTCGTTCAGCGCGAGATCTACGACGATGTCGTGGACGAGGCGACAGCTGTGGCGCAGAAGCTCACCGTCGGCCCTGCGAGCGAGGAGGGGCGGCATATCGGGCCGGTCGTGAACGAAACACAATGGCATAAAATTCAAGACCTTATCCAGAAGGGGGTCGACGAAGGCGCACGGCTTGTCGCGGGCGGAACCGGGCGGCCAGAGGGGCTGAACAAGGGCTATTACGTGCGGCCCACCGTCTTCGCCGACGTGACACCCGACATGACGATCTCGCGCGAGGAAATCTTCGGACCAGTGCTTTCGATCACGCCATTCGAGACAGAGGATGATGCGATCGCGATGGCCAATGACACGCCCTATGGCCTGACCAACTACGTGCAGACACAGGACGGTGCGCGGCTCAATCGCATGGCGCGCAGCCTGCGCTCGGGGATGGTCGAGATGAACGGCGAGTCGCGCGGCGCGGGGGCACCTTTCGGGGGCATGAAACAGTCCGGCAACGGGCGCGAAGGCGGCGTCTGGGGCATCGAGGATTTCCTCGAGGTCAAGGCGGTCGCGGGCTGGTCGAACGAGGCCGGCTGAGTCGGAAATTCCGAATATTCCGGACCGTTTCCCGTGACGGAAGCACAGATACGAATTGCAGGGGTTAATGCGTTAACCCCTGCTGCAAAAAGGGGGTGACATATGTGCACCCCCCGTGCACCCCCCTGTGCACCGGGACTGCGTTAACCAATCCACGCGAAAAAGGTTACCGCAGCGCACGGGCCAAATTTCTTCGAAGAAATTTGCCAAGAATTTTCGAAAATTCTTGCCGCTCAGAACGGGGGTTTGGCGAAGAAGCGCATGCCCTTCCCGCCGTCGGGGTGGCGCAGGCGCAATTCCTCGGCATGGAGCATGAGGCGGGGCCAGTCCTCGAAATCGTTCGAATAGAAGGGATCGCCAAGGATCGGGTGTCCCAGGCTGAGCATGTGAACGCGAAGCTGGTGGCTGCGGCCCGTCTTGGGGAAGAGGCGGACGCGGCTTTCGGCGTCGCAAGCCTTGAGCACCTTCCAGTCGGTTTGCGCGGGCTTGCCCGTCTCGTGGCAGACCATCTGGCGGGGCCGGTTCGGCCAATCGACGATCAGCGGCAGGTCGACCGTGCCGGCCTTGGGCTCGAGCCGCCCGGCCACGCGGGCGACATAGCTCTTCTTCACCTGCCGCTTTTCGAATTGCAGCCCGAGATGGCGCTGGGCGTGGGGCGTGGCCGCGAAGACCATGACGCCGGATGTGTCCCGGTCGAGCCGATGCACCAGAAGCGCACCCGGAAAGGCCGCCTCGACGCGCGCCAAGAGGCAATCGGCCAGGTGCGGACCCTTGCCGGGCACGGACAGCAAGCCCGCCGGCTTGTTCACCACGATCAGCTCGTGATCGGCATGGAGCACGTCAAGTGGCGTGTCGGGCGGGGTATACTCCGCGTCCATTCCGCTAGCCCTGGAGGCTCACCACCTGGATATCGCCTTCCTCGCGCGCCTTCATGGCGAGGGCGGCGGCGTGGGCGCCGGAGGCCGTGGTGAAATAGGGGATCTTGTCGTAGAGCGCGACGGAGCGGATTTCGCGGCTGTCCTCGACGGCGGCGGCGCCTTCCGTCGTGTTCATCAGGAGCTGGATCTGCCCGTCCTTGAGCATGTCGACCACGTTGGGCCGGCCCTCGTAGACCTTCTTGACCGTCTCGCACGTCAGCCCATGTTCCTTCAGGAAGGCCGCCGTGCCGCCTGTCGCGGTGATGGAGAAGCCGAGGTCGACAAGGGTCTGCGCCGTCTCCACGAGCTGGGCCGTCTTGTCGGCATCCTTGATCGAGAAGAAGACACGGCCCTCGCGGGGAAGCTCCGTGCCTGCGCCCATCTGGGCCTTGAGGAAGGCCAGCGGGAAGCTGCGGTCCCAGCCCATGACTTCGCCGGTCGAGCGCATTTCCGGCCCCAGGATCGTATCGACGCCGGGGAAGCGGGCGAAGGGGAGCGTGACTTCCTTGACCGAGAACCAGGGCATGTTGGGATCGGCCAGCGTCATCGGGTCCGTGTTCTTGATCGTGCCGGGCTTGGCATCGCGGGCGTAGGGCGGGCGCTTGGCGAAGTCATCCAGCGTTTCACCGGCCATGAGGCGCGCGGCGATCGAGGCGATGGCCGAGTCCGTCGCCTTGGCCACGAAGGGAACCGTGCGCGAGGCGCGGGGGTTCACCTCGATGAGGTAGATCTCGCCGTCCTTGACAGCGAATTGCACGTTGCACAGGCCGCGCACTTCGAGGGCGAGGGCCAGTGTCTCGGTCTGTTTCTCTATCTCGGTGATGACATCGCGCGGCAGCGAATGCGGCGGGAGGGCCGAGGCGCTGTCGCCCGAGTGCACGCCGGCTTCCTCGATGTGTTCCATGACGCCGGCGATATGGACTTTCTTGCCATCGCAGAGCGCATCGACATCGAGTTCTATTGCGCCGTCGAGATAGCTGTCGAGCAGCACGGGG
>JAWLEL010000057.1:0-10749 GCA_041686165.1 Lentibacter sp. | reverse complement strand
GTCACACGACATGAACCACATGCCGCGGCCCCAACGATAACGCCAGGTTCAGCTGTGTCGCAAGAGACGCCATTGACCGACCCCGGGGAACCAGTGGACGCCGACGAAACCAAACACGACCAGTCCGTAGATGACCTCGTCATATCAGCGGACGCGACGGACCCGCTGATGGCGCGCGCGACAGAGAGCCTCAGGGAGCCGGACCCGGACACAGCCGAGACTGAGAGCGGCGCAACGTCCTTCTTCAGCCGCAGATCCAAGGATCGCGGCTCAGAGGAACGTCCGGCCAGTCTCATGCCCGGCTTGCGAAGTCCAAAGGCCGCAACCGTACCCGCCCCTCCACCAAACGTCATTCCGCCAGCCACGAGCGAGAAGGAACGCCTGACAATTTTCGGTGCGCGCAAACCCGAAAATCCTGAAGCCGGGAAGAGTGTGCGCAACAAGCCGCGCTTCCTCGGCCTCGTCCTGACGGCCGTCCTCTTGCTGTTTCTGATCGGCGTCGGCGCCTGGGCGGCGATCTTCGTCGATGACGGCTTGTCGGGCTTCTTTGGCCGAGACGACACCCGCGCTGTAGAGCTGCCAGCCGAAACAGGTGACGACCTGCAGATCGAGGGCGAGGAAGCAATGGCCCCGGACCCGGGCGCCCGGCTGGCAGCACTCGGAACGGAGCCCGAACCACTGGACGAAACGGCAACGCGACCAGAGCCTGCCCCGGCACCATCAATGACCTTGCAAGACGTGCAGGAAAAATACGCGATCACGGGAATCTGGGCCCTTGCGCCCAAGGCGCCGCCCATGCCTGCCGTTGAGTCCGGTGAAGACTTTTACCTTCCCTCCATAGACCCGGCCATTGAACCTCAGGACGCCCTGGCCTTGCCAGAGCTGGCCAGTCTTCCGTCGGATGGCGGGCTGGACAGACAATCGAACCCTGCCGCACCCGGTCAGACCTTCGCGTTTGATGATCGCGGGCTGGTTGAAGCCACTGACGAAGGGACGCTCTCTCCTGACGGGCATATGGTGTTCGCCGGCAAGCCCGCGGTTTTCCCAACAGACCTGCCTGAGCGCAGCGAAGCATCATCCGCCGAAGACCTCGCACGAGGCGAGCGTCTTTCAGACCTGCGCCCGAGAGCGCGCCCCTCCGACCTGGCCGAGACAAATGAACGCGCCAATCTGGGAGGGCTGAGCCGTTCGGAACTTGCGAGGATAAGACCGAAACTGCGTCCGCCGTCAGCAGAGGCTGTCGCGCAAGCCGTGCGCGAACAAGAAGAAGAGAAGCAGGCCAGCATACCGCAAACCCCCGGGGCGGTCACGATCGCCTTGCCCGAGTCCGGCGCCGATACGCCTGACCTCGACTCCAATGCCACGCCACAAGCTGTCGCAACATCCGTCAAGCCACGGAACCGTCCGAGCGATATCTCTCGCATTGTCGAACGCGCGGAGCAAAATCAACAGGCTGTCCGGACGGCGGCCGCGCCCGCGACGGTCGCACCAGATATCCCCTCGCAAGCATCGGTTGCCAAGCAGGCAACGGTGCGCAACGCCATAAACCTGCGTCGTGTCAACCTGATCGGGGTCTATGGCAAGCCCTCCAATCGTCGCGCGCTCGTCAGGTTGTCCAGCGGGCGCTACAAGAAGGTGAAGGTCGGTGACAGGGTCGACGGGGGCCGCGTCTCGGCGATAGGCGACGGTGAGCTGCTCTATCAGAAAAACGGCCGTAGCGTGACTTTGAAAATGCCGCGCGGCTGAGACCGCGGCCGGACAGGACGTCACAAGGCAGAAGGCATTTTACTCCATGAGCCAGACCTTGACCCACCGCCTGTACTGAACTGATATGTCGCGCCCCTAGCGCCCCCCCCCGTCAGACTGGATACAGGATCAGGGCGAACGGTGCACGCACGGTGCACGCATGGTGCACACATCGTGCACACGCTATGATGGCCAATTTGCGCATTGCTCGCACTGTTGGTCGAGAAAGGCTAGAACGGCCCCATGAAAGACAAGACAGATTCCAAACTGGTCCGGGCGCTTCAGGAGAACGCCCAGTTGACGGCCCAGGAACTGGCCGAGCGGCTGGGCCTGAGCGCCAGTCAGGCCGCACGTCGCCGGCAAAGGCTCGAAGCGGAGAACGTGATTCAAGGCTATCGTGCGCAGCTTGATCCGGTTGCGGTCGGACTGGGCGTGCAGGCGTTTGTTCAGGTAGAACTTCGGACACACGACCCGCAGGTCACCTCCGGTTTCAACAAGTTGATCGCGGTGCAACCGGAAATCGTATCCGCCTGGACACTGACCGGCGATGCCGACTTGCTGCTGCGGATCTACTGCCAGGACCTGGCATCTTTAAACTCTTTGATACATGATATTCTGCTGGCACATGGGGCGGTGAACCGCGTACACAGCCAGATCGTTATGAACCAAGTCAAAAAAGACGCGCCCTTGCCAGCCTGATGCATTCTGAACTCCTGCTCCCCACGCTTTACCTGTTCGCCGCGGTGATCGCCGTTCCGATTGCGACACGGCTCAAGCTCGGCTCCGTACTCGGCTATCTCAGCGCGGGCATGCTCATCGGCCTCGTGCCGGGCCTTGGAGAAGAAACCCGCGAACTCCAACACTTCGCGGAATTCGGTGTCGTGATGATGCTGTTCATTATCGGGCTGGAGCTCGCACCGGGCGCGCTCTGGGACATGCGCCACAGGCTCATTGGCCTCGGGGGATCGCAGATTGTCCTGTCCTGCCTGGCGATTTTCGCAGCAGCATCTCTATTCGGCTTTCCATGGCAGACGAGTCTCGCCATCGGGCTCGTATTTTCACTCAGCTCAACGGCAATCGTGCTTCAGACCTTGACGGAAAAGGGCCTCTTCAAAACGACAGGCGGTCGATCTGTTTTCTCCGTTCTGCTTACACAGGACATTGCAGTCATTCCCTTGCTGGCCCTGATCCCGCTGCTTTCGATCGCGGATCCTGTTTCTCTCGGCGCTGATGGCTCGCTCGTAATTTCGAGCGAAGCAGCCGATAACCATCTGACACTTTTTGATAATCTCCCAGCCTGGGGCGTTACGCTGGCAACGCTCGCCACGATAGGAATAGTCATTCTTGCAGGCTTGTTCCTGACGCGACCGATCTTCCGATACATTCACGCTGCAAACCTGCGTGAGATGTATACTGCACTTGCGCTGCTCATTGTCATAGGTAACGCATACATCATGTCGTTGCTCGGCATGTCGCCCGCCCTTGGCGCCTTTCTCGCGGGTGTGGTCCTCGCCAACAGCGAGTTCCGACATGAGCTGGAAAGCGATATCGAGCCCTTCAAAGGGCTGCTGCTCGGGCTCTTCTTCATCACCGTCGGCGCTTCGATCGACTTTGAAAACTTGCTCAGCGAGCCCATGATCATAGTCGGTCTCGCCATTGGCCTCATCTTGATAAAGGGCCTGGTTCTTCTTGCGCTCGGCATCAGCTTCGGGTTGCGAAAACGCGAGCTTTGGCTGTTCGGGCTCAGCCTCGCACAGGCTGGCGAGTTTGGCTTTGTCCTCATTTCCTTCGCGGACCAGCAGCGCGTCTTTACCTCGGCCCTGAGCGACCGGCTGACGCTGATAATCACCCTTTCAATGCTCGCAACGCCGGTGCTCTTCCTCATCTACGAATTTCTCTCACGTTTCCTTGAAACCCAAGGGCGGGCTCAGGAAGCTGACCAGATTGATGAAAAGGGAGCCGTCATCGTTGCCGGTGTCGGGCGCTTCGGGCAAATCGTCAACCGGCTCGTCGAGTCATCCGGCTTCGAGACGGTCGTCCTGGACCATGACCTGGAGCGCATTCAACTGATGCGGAACTTTGGATACCGCGCGTTTCTGGGGGATCCGACACGCCCCGAGCTGCTGCGCGCCGCAGGGATTGATGATGCCCGCGTTCTCGTTGTGGCGCTTGACGATCGCAATGCGGCCCTGAATCTGGTGCGTCATGCCAGAATGGTGCGGCCCGACTTGCATATCATCGCGCGTGCGCAGGATCGCAGCCATGTGTTCGCTCTTTATGAGGCCGGGGCAAACGATATCGTGCGAGAACTGTTCGACTCGAGTTTGCGGGCAGGACGGTATGTTCTCGAGAACGTCGGCTTGAGCCAATATGAAGCCGCAGAGGCAGAGCAGGCCTTCTATTCTCACGACAGAAAGGCGCTGAAAGAGCTCGCTTCGCTTTGGGAGCCAGACAAGAACATGCGCGACAACCCCGTCTACATGGCGCGCGTTCGTGAACTGGAAAAGGAACTCGAGTTGAGTCTGCAAGCGCTCTACGAGAACAAGAACAGCGAAAACACCGACTAGATGGCTTCGGACCGTGCTTGAAGCGTTCCGCCAAAAACCTGAAACACTGCTTTTGGCGGAGCGCAGTGCAAGGCTTGATCGACGCGAGCGCTCGGCCCTTACCTGATGTCTCAGGTTAAAGGCTGGAAGCTATAAAGCATAAGTTGATGCTGAAACCCGTGAATGACCAAAGCTTTCACGCTGCCTCGATGAAGCTCGCGGACAGCTCTCCATGATCAGGACGAACGAACACATCGAAGACCTTATGCGCGGCGACCCGCGCTCCGAAGCCTTCCCATTCGGGGCCCGTCAGCTTCTCCGGCGCATCGGGCCGGCGCAACAGAAGCCGTCTCCAGTAGTGTAGCACGAGCAATCGCAGACACAGCCTTTGCGCGTTGGACAAATCTTCAGCCTGCCGAGGCAGATCCCGGATCACGCTCTCGAATCTTGTGAAGTCCGCGGCCGCCTCTTCGTCTCTCAGTCGCGCCTTGAGCCATGTCGGCACATTCTCTGCTGCCGACGTGAACCCGAAAGCCTCATGAGAAGACGCTGACACGCACAAGGAGGAATTGATGGGCACGCTATCAGGCACGGGAGGTGCGCCCTCATCAACTATGATTATCTGCCAATCACATGGCATGGTAACAGGAGAACGGTAGATCCTGTGATAGACTTCCCGGGTCAACTCCTGGCCCATGTTGCTCAGCCGATACACACTTCGTCGCCCGTTCTTTTCCGTTTCGAGCCAACCATCTTTGCGCAAGCGGTGCAGAGCGACACGCAGCGCCTCGGGGCGGACTGAAAACGTGGCACAGAGGGTGCCCAGAAGCTGGCTGTCGAGCGTGGCGACACCATCCGGCGCCAAATCGCCGAATATCGTTACTATAAGTGACCATGTCTTGAGCGACCCTTGCTCGGTCAAGGACTCATAACATTTGTCAAAAAGCGGTGAAGCGCCGACGTTCATATCGACACTTTACCATAAGCAAGAGCGCGTTAAAGCGCGTTCATCGTCAAAAGCTCATATGAGGCGACCGCTTCATCGTCCTGATTGGAAAGAGCAACGTGCCAGCGCACTTCACCATACTCGTGGTTGCGGGTCGTCTTGCCCTTCACCGTTAGGGCGACCTTGATTTCGTCACCTGCCACCACCGGCTTCATGAAACGCAGATTGTCGAGGCCGGTATTGGCGAGGACTGGCCCCTCGTTCGGCTCGACGAACAAACCGGCCGCAAAACTGAGGAGAAGGTAGCCATGTGCCACGCGCCCTGGAAAGAACGGATTACGCGCCGCGGCCGCTTCATCCATGTGAGCATAGAAAGTATCCCCCGTGAATTGCGCAAAATGCTCAATGTCATCGAGGGTGACCTCTCGGCTCTTGGTAAAAAGCGTGTCGCCCACGGAAAGCTCGCCGAAACGGTGCGTGAAAGGATGAGAGGGCGATTGGCGTGGCGTCGAGCCGGGCACCCAGCGACCTGTGATCGCCGTCAGCATGTCGGGGCTGCCCTGAATCGCCGTGCGCTGCATGTAGTGCATGACGCCGCGAATACCGCCCATTTCCTCGCCGCCTCCCGCACGCCCTGGACCACCATGAACCATGTGAGGCAACGGGCTCCCATGGCCCGTCGATTCCTTCATGGACTGACTGTTGTTGATGTAGATTCGACCGTTCCAGGCAGCGGCCTCGGCAACGAATGTACGAGCTGTTTCGGCATCGGCCGTAATCAAGGACGTCACAAGGCTGCCTCCGCCCTTCGCGACGAGTTCGGCAGCATGTTGCAGATCGCGATATCCCATCACCGTGCTGACAGGGCCAAATGCTTCTGTCGAATGCACCAGCTCCGCGCTATCCGGATCTTCACAGTGGAGCACGACCGGCGCGCAGAACGCGCCTTTTCGGGAGATCTCCCTCGTCCAGACCACTTTTGCTTCCTGTTTGAGCTTGCTCACTTTGGCGAGGACATCCTGCTTCTGGCTTTCGCTGACCAAAGCCCCCATCTGCGTGTCATCGTCGCGAGGATCACCGATGCGCAAACCGTTGAGTTTCTCCGACAGCGCGGAGATCAAGGCATCGGACTGCGCCTCAGGTACCAGTATCCTGCGAATTGCCGTGCACTTCTGACCGGCCTTGGCCGTCATTTCGCGGAACACTTCCTTGACGAAAAGGTCAAATTCTCCAGTATCCTCGGTCGCATCCGGGCCGAGAACTGAGGCGTTGAGGCTGTCCTGTTCCGCAATGAAGCGCACGGAATTGCGCATGATCACCGGATGGCTGCGCAGTTTGAGAGCCGTCGCCGCCGAGCCCGTGAAGCTCACCACATCCTGAGGCCCCAAACCGTCGAAGAGATCACCGACGCCACCGGAAATCAGCTGCAAGGCCCCTTTGGGAAGAATCCCGCTTTCCAGCATGAGCTTGACTGCCAATTCGGTCACATACGCGGTAGAGCTCGCGGGTTTGACCACCGCCGGCACACCCGCAAGCAAGGTCGGCGCAAGCTTCTCAAGCATACCCCAAACTGGGAAATTAAAGGCATTGATATGGACCCCGACCCCGTGAAGCGGCGTGCAGATGTGCTGCCCCAGAAAGCTCCCGTGGCGTGAGAGCTGTTCGACATCCCCATCCACGTAGACCTGCGCCTCCGGAAGCTCACGCCGCCCCTTGGAGGCAAAAACGAACAGCGTACCGATGCCACCGTCGATATCTATCAAATGGTCTTTTTGCGTCGCCCCCGTATGAAAGCTGAGATCGTAAAGCTCTTGCTTATGCTCTCCGAGATGCACGGCTAAAGCCTTGAGCATCTTGGCGCGCTGGTGAAAGTTCATTGCACGAAGCGCAGGCCCGCCGAACTTGCGGGCGTAATCAAGCATGGCTACGGTGTCGACCGCACCTCCCCCGATTCTGCCAAAGGGCTCACCGGTAATTGCGCAATCGACGCTGCTCGCGTCCTTTCCCGGCGCAATCCATTTTTCCATCGCAAAACTAGAAATATCACGCATGCCATCACTCCCTGTCGCTTGTAATATTATATTGACCAACCGTTCGGTTTATGCAAGCTCTATTGCCACACCACCGCTTGGGAGGGCGTGATGTCGAATACGATCAAGGTAGAAAAACATGAGCTTTGGCATGAGATAGTGCTCTCGCGCCCCGACAAGCTGAATGCATTCAATGACGAGATGCATCGCGCCCTGCGCGCGGCGCTGATCGATGCGCGAGCTTCAGACGCACGTGCGGTTCTGCTTACCGGCGCTGGGCGCGGCTTCTGCGCCGGGCAGGACCTTGGAGATCGTGATCCTTCGCAAGGGGCGCCCGATCTCAGCAAGACCGTCCGCGACAACTATGCCCCTCTCGTGAAACTGATCCGTTCACTGCGCTGCCCTGTCGTCTGCGCCGTGAATGGCGTTGCGGCCGGGGCAGGCGCAAGCCTTGCGCTTGCTTGCGACATCGTTGTCGCTGCGGAAAGCGCCCGTTTCATCCAGTCCTTCTCGAAGATCGGTTTGATTCCCGACACGGGCGGCAGCTGGCACTTGCCCCGCTTGCTGGGAGAAGCACGCGCCAAGGGCCTTGCGCTGACAGCAGAGCCGCTCGATGCAAAGCGTGCGGAAGACTGGGGCCTCATCTGGCGCACCTATGCCGACAGCGAGCTCATGGGCGAGGCACGAAGCCTCGCCGCGCAGTTGGCGGAAGGCCCGACAATGGGGCTTGCCTATACCAAGATGGCAATACAAGCCGCGTCAAGCAACACGCTTGACGAACAGCTGGAGCTGGAGGCCGACATGATGAAGATCTGTGGCGAAAGTGAAGACTATGCAGAAGGTGTGAATGCCTTCGGCGAGAAACGCCCCGCACATTTCAAGGGCCGTTAAGATGACGCCCAAGGAACGCGCGAAGAAATCCGCAGCCGCCATGTGGGCGGGAGATCGGGCTTCCCAATGGGCGGGAATGGACCTGATAGAAGTCGATGAGGGGCGCGCAGTCCTCGAATTGACCGTCGCACCGCACCATTGCAACGGCCATGGGACATGCCATGGCGGCGTATCCTTCATGCTCGCCGACAGTGCCTTTGCCTTTGCCTGCAACAGCCGAAACGCAATCACTGTGGGCCAGCACACGGTGATGAGCTACCTCAACCCAGGACGGGAAGGCGATAGGCTGCGTGCGGTTGCGGAGGAACTCAATCACGCGGGACGCAGCGGTATATACGATGTCAAAGTCACCAATCAGGACGATATAGTGCTGGCGGAGTTCCGTGGCTTCTCACGCACGCTCAACGGCCAGCATTTCGAAGAACCGAAAAACGAGGAACATGCGCCATGAAAGACCTGACACCCGCCAAGGAGAGCCTCGATCCCATCGAAATCGCATCACGCGACGAGATCATGAGTCTTCAACTGGAGCGCATGAAGAAGTCTCTCAGGCACGCTTATGAAAACGTGGCGTTCTATCGCCGCCGTTTTGACGATGCCGGCGTTCATCCCGATGATTTGAACGACCTGAGCGATCTGGCGAAATTCCCGTTTACATACAAGGATGATCTGCGCGCCAATTACCCCTTCGGCCTTGCGGCCGTCCCCAGAGAAGAGCTCGCACGCATTCACGCCTCGTCCGGAACAACCGGCAAGCCAACAGTCGTGATTTATACACAAGGCGACATCGACATCTGGGCAGAAGTGGTCGCCCGCAGCTTACGTGCTTCAGGGCTCAGACGGGGTGATACGGTTCACAATGCCTATGGGTATGGCCTCTTCACGGGCGGGCTCGGAGCGCACTATGGAATCGAACGACTCGGCGCAACCGTGGTTCCCATGGGAGGCGGACAGACCGAGAAACAGGTGTCGCTGATTACCGATTTCGAGCCACAGGGAATTCTCGTGACCCCCTCATATATGCTCAATATATTGGAGGGTTTCCATAAGGCAGGCCTCGATCCGCGCGCCTGCTCTCTTGATGTGGGTGTTTTCGGTGCAGAGCCCTGGACCAACGCGATGCGCCAAGAGGTCGAGGACGCCTTCGACATGCATGCCGTCGACATCTACGGGCTTTCGGAGATCATCGGCCCCGGTGTAGCCAACGAATGCGTTGAAACAAAAGACGGGCTTCACATCTGGGAAGACCACTTCTATCCCGAGATCATTGACCCGCAAACCGGAGAAGTTCTGCCGGAAGGTCAAGAAGGCGAGCTCGTGTTCACCACGCTCACAAAGCAGGGCATGCCGATGATCCGCTACCGCACACGCGACCTCACACGCCTGATGCCGGGAACCGCGCGCTCCATGCGGCGTATGGAGAAGATCACGGGCCGGTCGGACGACATGATCATCCTGCGCGGGGTGAACGTTTTTCCCACGCAGATCGAAGAGCAGGTCATGGCCACAGGCGGGCTCGCGCCATACTTCCAGATAGAGCTTTACAAGTCCGGCCGGATGGACGCGATGCGCGTTCATGTCGAGGCCAACCCCGATGCTGCGGACGAGCTCTCACGCACGGCGGCCGCGCGAATGCTGACCAAGCATATCAAGGACATGATTGGTGTTTCATCGGAAGTGATCGTCGGCGACCCCGGCTCCGTGGCACGCAGCCAGGGCAAGGCGGTGCGCGTGATCGACACGCGCAATCAAGGCTGACCCATGGCAAGAACACAAGCCAAGGATCACGGTGCCAAGCGCGGCTCCATTCTGGATGCAGCCGCGCGTGTTTTCGCGCAGCAAGGCTTTGATCGAGCGAGTATGTCTGCACTCGCAGAAGAGGCCGGCATCTCCAAAGCCAATATCTATCACTACTACAGCGGCAAGGACGCCCTTCTCTTCGATCTTCTGGATAGCCATCTGCGCGATCTGCGCGATCGCTTGACTGGGCTGGACCTCGCTGCGCAAACGCCACAAGAAAAGCTGAAGCGGATCGCCACCGAGCTCTTGCTGGCTTATCAGGGGGCTGACAATGCGCACCGTGTCCAAAGCGCAGGTATGACACATTTGCCCGACGCGCAGGTGCAGACCCTCAAGGATTACCAGCGCGAGATGGTACGCCTTGTCGCATCCGTGATCCGCGAGAACGCGCCCGATACCTTCAACGACGATCCTGAAAAGCTGCGCGCCGCCACCATGTCCTTTTTCGGCATGCTGAATTGGCATTACATGTGGGCTGGCGGCGCGGGTGATGGGGAACGGCGCATCTATGCCGCTCACGTAGCCGCCCTGATGATCGGCGGGCTTAGCGAGCTCTAACCCTTTGATCCGAAGACGGGTATTTCCTCCATTTGCAATCCCTGTCCGCTCCAGCGAAGGAACGGACAAGTGGCCGAACAAGATACACGGCCTAAAAGATCACCCATTTCCAGCCAGGCGCAGCATGCTGCAGAGAGGGGCATACCAAGCGAGCCGAAGTGCGCTGACTTGTGCCACAAGCCGGCTATGGCGAAAGGCGCCTTTCATGCCTTGAAAGCCAAGTTGACCGATG
>JAWLEL010000416.1:0-2507 GCA_041686165.1 Lentibacter sp. | reverse complement strand
AAGAGCGGCAGCGTCCACAGGTAGACCGGGTGATGGGGCATTTCCCAAGTCACCACGTTGTTGACCGCATTGGTCCAGGCCCCGCGGTGCGAATAGACGACACCCTTGGGCCGGCCGGTCGTCCCGGAGGTATAGTTGAGCGCCAGCGCGTCCCATTCGTCATCAGGCAGGGTATAGGCGAAATCAGGATCGCCTTCGGCCAGCAGCGCGTCATAGCTCAGCGCCCCGATGCGCTTGCCGCCGGGCCCCTCGGGGTCTTCGATGTCGATGATCAGCAGATCGCGGCCCGATTGCGCAACCGCCTCGGCGGCCATTGCCGAGAACTCGGTATCCACCAGCAGGACAGAGGCTTCGCCGTGTTCGAGGATATAGGCGATGGTGCCGGCATCCAGCCGCGTGTTGTTGGCGTTCAACACCGCGCCGATCATCGGCAGGGCCAGCGCACATTCCAGCGCCTCGGGGATATTCGGCGCGATCAGGGACACCGTGTCGCCCTTGCCGATGCCCCGCGCAGAGAGCGCCGAGGCGAGCCGCTTGCACCGCTCTGCGACCTCTCCCCAGTTGCGCCGGATCCGCCCGTGAATCTGCGCGGGCAGCTCGGGGTGCACGCGCTCGACGCGCTTGAGGATCGAGACGGGGGAGAGAGGCGTGTGATTGGCCGCGTTGCGCGCCAGCTCCGGTCCACCGTAGATCATTCGCCTGTCCACTCCGGCATGGGCTGCTTGCGGATGAAGGCGCCGATACCGGCCTCTGTATCCTTGGCCATCATGTTCTCGGCCATGGCGCGGCCCGTGAAGGCATAGGCCTCTTCGAGAGGCATTTCGGCCTGCTCATAGAAGCCGCGCTTGCCGATCTTGACGGCCGCGGGTGCCTTGCCCGCGATGATGCGCGCCATCTCCATGGCTGTATTCTCGACCTCCCCGAGAGGGACGACACGGTTCACAAGACCCATTTCAGCGACGCGGGCAGCCGGCAGGAACTCGCCCAGCAGCAGCATTTCCATGGCCAGCTTGCGCGGCACGTTGCGCGACAGGGCGACCATGGGCGTGGAACAGAAGAGCCCGATGTTGACGCCGGATGTGGCGAATTTGGCGTCCTCGGCGGCCACGGCGAGATCGCAGGACGCCACGAGCTGGCAGCCTGCGGCCGTGGCGATCCCCTTGACCTCGGCGATCACGGGCTGTGGCAGGCGCACAACGCGCAGCATCATCGCGGAGCACTTGGCGAAGAGGTCCTGGAAATACTGGAAGCCCCCGTCCGCATCTTCGCGGCGGGCCGACATTTCCTTGAGGTTGTGGCCTGCGCAGAAGTGATCGCCGCCGCTGCGCAGAATGACCGCCTTGACACTGCTGTCCGCCGCGATCTCGTCGAGCGTCTCCGACAGGGCCGCCATCATCGCCTCCGAGAGGGCGTTGATCGAGCGGGGCGCATTCAGCGTCAGGGTGGCAACGCCGTCGGCGTCTGTGCGCAGGATAAGGCTGTCGTTTTCGATTTTTCCGTCCATGATCTACTCCTGTGTATCCGTGGCTCTCATCAGTTCAGAGCGCTGCGGGAGATGTCAAATTTCAAGGTCGAGGCGCGGCTTCCAGAAGGGGCGGAAAAGCTCGATCTTGGGGCAGCGGTTCATGACCACCTTCAGTCCGGCCTCTTCGGCCAGCTTCGCCGCGTCGTCGTCATAGACGTCGATCTGCCCCCAGAGCACCTTGGCGCCGATGGCGATCGCCTGTTCGGTGATGGCGTAGAGCTCTTCCTTGGGGCGGAAGACCTCGACCATGTCGACCGGACGGTCGATGGCTTCGAGCGAATGATAGACAGGGATGCCGCGGATCTCCTTGAGGTTCGGGTTGGGGTTCACCGGAATCATATCATATCCGGTCTCGTGCAGCACGCGCAGCACACCGTAGCTGAACTTCGTCTTGTCGGCGCTGGCACCGACCATGGCGATGGTCTTGACCGAGCCGAGGATGTCGGAGAGGTATTTCTGGTCGTAGTTGTAGCGTTCATCAAGAGCGGTGACTGGCATGTCATTGGTCCCTGTTCTTTTGCCCTGCCGCGTCGCTGCTCGAGGGGCTGGGGGTGGCTATGTCCGCCTTCAGCTCATGCGGCTCAAGCGGATCGAGAAACGGGTTTCGGTAGAGCTGCCCGTGGCTTTCGACGCCGATTTCCAATGTGCAATCACTCACGGCGCGGGCAACACAGAGCAGCACGTAGCCGTTGTTGATCTGGCGGTTGTTCAGCGCCACCTGGCGGCGCTGGTCGACCTTGCCTTCGGTCAGCTTGGCCGCGCATGTGATACAACCGCCGTATTTGCAGCCATAGGGCAGGTCGACACCCTGCTCGCGCAGGGTATCGAGCAACGGGCGGCGGGCCTCGACCTCGTAACTCGCGCCGCCGCGGTTGGCGAGGGTTATGATGCGGGTCTCGCTCACAGCCAGATATCGCTCGTGCAGTCGCCGCCGGGGTAGCGGGTTTCATGGCAGCGGCTGGGGCCGTTCGGTTCCTGGCCG
>JAWLEL010000415.1:0-2507 GCA_041686165.1 Lentibacter sp. | reverse complement strand
GCATGGCAGCGCCACATTCCACAAGATATTGGAATTTCTGCGCTTCACATGCGAAGCAATCTTGCTAAACTGCCCCCAGAAGCAAAGTTCAGGTCTCGAGCTGCCAATTCGAATTCCGAGGCCTGGGTGGGGGAAATAATATAAGGGACATCGGCTGTGACGAAGAGTTTCTCTAAGATCAGAGCTTCGCTCACCGGCGGCCTCGCGGTCGCGGTAGTGAGCGTTTTTGCATCATCAAGCGCAATTGAAGCCCAGCAGGAAGGCCGCTTCACGCGGGACACACCTTCTCAACAAGGGCGTGACAAGGGTCAATACATTCCGACCATCTCGATCACGCCCGATGGCTGCGAAGCCTGGGTGATGGACGACGGCGCCGAAGGCTATGCCGTCAATCACGTCACGCGGCAAGGCAAACCCGTCTGCCACGAGACCAACCTGTGCGGCGTCATGAACTCCGATCAGTTCTTCGCAACTGATTCGCACCACATCTCGGCCTCGGGCAAATCGCGCCTGCGCGAGTTCTTCAGCGAGTCGAGCGCCTTTGCCTATATCATCGTCGGCCACACCGACAGCCGCGCCTCCGACGCCTACAACATGCGCCTGAGCTACAACCGCGCCAACGCGGTCGCTTCCGTCGCCAAGTCGACCGGCGCCCAGATCGCCGATGTGCGCGGCTATGGCGAGCGCATGCCCGCCGCGTCGAACAATACGCACGACGGTATGGCCAAGAACCGCCGTGTCGAAATCATCTGCGTACAGTGAAAGGTCGAACAATGAACAAGAAAATCGCAATGGCTGCGCTCGTGTTGTCCGCCTTCACCCTGTCTGCCTGTACCGACTACGAAGGCGGCCTCGGACGCGGCTACCCCGCCGACAAGACCGTGGACCGCGGGATCGACAAGAAGCATCTGTCCCAGCTCCAATGGGGCGTCTGGGTTGATCCCACGGGCTGCGACACCTGGATCGCCGACGATGGTGTCGAAGGCTACATGGTGCGCCGGATGGACAAATACGGCAAGCCGGTCTGCTCCGGCGTGGCCCCGCCCACACACACCGCGGGCGACTTCAAGGGCGGCTCCGACATTCGGGACCCGAACTGATCTTGCCATATCGAGGATCAAGATTCGAAACAGGGCGTGGAAGGAAACTTCCGCGCCCTCTTTGCGAGAACACGCCGTTTGCGAAGGCGCCCCTTGCACCTTCCCCCCGGCTTGGGCATCCTGACCCCAGACGCTTTGCGATGGAGATCTGATTGGACACGACAACGCTCCCAGATGCCGACGATACGCGCGTTTCCGATCCCGACAAGCTTTCTGAAACCCTGATCGAATTTCCGGACAACCGCCTGCTGATCGAGCTTTGCGGCGAGTTTGACAGGAACCTCGCCGATATCGAGGCAAAGCTCGGCGTGCAGATCCTGCGCCGCGGCAACCAGCTCGCGATCATCGGCGAAGGCGCCTCGGCCGCCCGGGACACGCTGACCGCGCTCTATGAGCGGCTCGAAAGCGGCCGCCCGGTCGAACCGGCCGACATCGACCGCGAAATCCGCATGGACACCTCCGGCCAGCCCGGCCCTGCCGACAGCGCCGAAAGCCAGCTCGAAATGTTCAAATCGGGCCGCGTCGAAATCCGCACCCGCAAGAAGACGGTCGAGCCGCGCACGGAGGCCCAGAAAACCTATGTCAAAAGCCTCTTTGCCAATGAGCTCGGCTTCGGCATCGGCCCGGCCGGCACCGGCAAGACATATCTCGCCGTCGCCGTCGGCGTGAACATGTTCATCGAGGGCCACGTGGACCGGATCATCCTCTCGCGCCCCGCCGTCGAAGCCGGCGAGAAGCTCGGCTACCTGCCCGGCGACATGAAGGACAAGGTCGATCCCTACATGCAGCCGCTCTACGACGCGCTGAACGATTTCCTGCCCGCCAAGCAGCTCGGCAAGCTGATCGAGGAAAAGCGTATCGAGATCGCCCCGCTCGCCTTCATGCGCGGACGCACGCTCTCCCGCGCCTTCGTCGTGCTCGACGAGGCCCAGAACGCCACGGCGATGCAGATGAAGATGTTCCTCACCCGCCTCGGTGAAGACAGCCGCATGGTCATCACGGGCGACCGCTCCCAGGTCGACCTGCCGCGCGGCGTCCAGTCCGGCCTGCGCGATGCCGAGCGCCTCCTGTCGGGCATCAAGGGCATATCCTTCAACTACTTCACAGCCGATGACGTTGTCCGCCACCCGCTCGTCGCCGCGATCATCAAGGCCTACGACGCGGACCAGCCCGGGGGCTGACGGCAAGCCACCTGCCGGTTGTGTCGCATCGCCGTTGAAAAGCCGCAGCGCGGATGCTGTGTCGGCATGGGAGTGCGCGCGGTTTTGTGAGGGTATCGTTGTCTAGAGTGTCCGGAATGCGGGTCTAAACGGCCAATGGATCAAGTCGCGCGATTGCCAGACCGCGGGATGGCGATCCACCGTCGAGGCAGCAGCGCTTTATGCCAGCCAAACCCGAAACAGATCA
>JAWLEL010000056.1:0-10843 GCA_041686165.1 Lentibacter sp. | reverse complement strand
ATCGCCTAGCTGGCCCAGTCCTTTGAGCATGGGGTGCCTCCATCTGAATGTGTTTGACCCTAGATATGCGCTCCGGCAGGGCGCGGCAAGCTACCAGCCGAATTCGGAGTAGTGCCTGCCCTTTTCCTGCGCTTCGAGCGCGGCGCGGATATAGGGAATCGTTCGCGCGGGCAGGGCGTCACGCGGGGTCCATTCGAGCGCGGCGCATTTGTCCGGCTCCCTGTTGTGCGGTGGTCCCTGCCAGCGCGTCGGCGTGAAGAAGAGCGAGACGCGCTCCGTGTCGGAGTTGCGATGCATGATATGTGACAGGTGCAGATCCTCGGGCAGGATCATCAGACCGGCCTCCTCGAAGGCCTCGCGCGCCATGGCCTGGCGAAAGGTTTCTCCGCCGTCCACATGGCCGGCCACGAGGCCCCAGTGACCATCCATGTAGCCGGTGTTCTGGCGCAAGAGCATGAGCAGCTTGCCCCGGTCCTGGAGCACGAGATGCGCTTCGGCGAAGAATTTGGCCCGTGACATGTCAGGGCGAGTGCTGGTCATCTTAGAGCCTCTTCTCGCGGCGCGCGGTATAGATCACGGCGGCAAGGCAGACAGCCCCTGAGAGAGCGATGTAGAGCGCAGGCGAAGCGGCGCAGCCCTCCGTGATCGCGGCGGCGCTGATGCCGGTCTGGTCCGGAAGGATCAGCGATGTGATGTAAAAGCCCCAAAGAAGGGTGACGAGCGCCGCGCCGATCGCGTGGCGAAAGACCACGGCCGTGGCCAGCGCGGCCACGAGGAAAAGGCTGATCGGCGTGGCAAAAAGGAACAGCGCCTCATCGAGCGCGGTCACGGGCATGCCGTCCCATCCCGGACGCGCTTTGTCGCAGACCTCGGCAAGCGCCGGGCTGGCAATCAGCGACAGGATCAGTCCTCCTCGAAGGGGTCCCATTCGTCCTCCACTTCCGGCAGGGCTTCTGATTGAGCTTCGGCCGCGAGGTCCTCTTCGGACTTGATATTCATGATTTTCGCTGTGGGAAACACGTCGAAGACCGCGCTGACGAGCGGGTGCGACCTGGCCTCTTCCTCGAGCGCGTCCTGCGCGGCGTTACGGACCTCGAGGATCGACGGCGCGCCGCCCTCGTTGACGATGCTGACGGCCCAGCGGTTGCCGGTCCAGGCCTGAAGCCGCGCCCCGAGGCGCTGGGCCAGGTCGGGTGCGGCACCGGGGCCCGGCTCGAAGGTGATCCGGCCGGGCTGGTAGCCCACGAGGCGGAGATCCGCTTCCACGTCCATGAGGAGCTTGCCGTCTCGGTTGGCGCGGATGAGTTCGACCACGTGATCGAATGTGGGATAGCGGGAGAGCGCTTCCTCGGGGTCATGGGCAAGGGCGGTGACGCCGCCGCCCGGTCCGGTCGCGCCTGATGTCGCACGAGCCATGGCTTGAGCGCCGGGGCTGGCAGGCTGGCCGCTGCCTCCGCCTCCTCCTGGCGGGGGTGGGTCGGTGCCTTCGAGAGTCTTTATCAGATCGTCCGGTGTCGGCAGGTCGGCAACATGTGTCATGCGGATGACCGCCATTTCCGCGGCCATCATCGCGTTTGGCGCGGCGCTGACCTCTTCGAGCGATTTGAGCAGCATTTGCCACATACGCGCAAGCACGCGCAGGGACAGCGCCGCAGCATAGCCCTGCCCGCGGGTGCGTTCGTCAGGGCTGACGGTAGGGTCGTCGGCTGCATCCGGAGTGATCTTCACGACAGAGACCCAATGGGTCAGTTCTGCCAGATCACGCAGCACGGCGAGCGGATCGGCCCCTTCGGCATACTGGGCGGAAAGTTCCGTCAGCGCGGCGGCGGCCTCGCCTTTCATGACCATTTCGAACAGGTCCATGACGCGTCCGCGGTCAGCCAGCCCCAGCATGGCGCGCACCTGATCCGAAGTTGTCTCTCCTGCACCGTGACTGATCGCCTGATCGAGCAGCGACTGTGCGTCGCGTGCCGAGCCTTCGGCGGCGCGGGTGATGAGCGCGAGGGCATCATCGGCAATCTCGGCACCTTCGGCATCCGCGATGCGGCGCAGCATGGCCAGCATGTCCTCCGGCTCGATACGCCGCAGATCGAATCGCTGGCAACGGGAGAGGACCGTGACCGGCACCTTGCGAATCTCCGTGGTGGCGAAGATGAATTTCACATGGGCGGGAGGTTCTTCGAGCGTTTTCAGGAGCGCGTTGAAGGCCGAGGTGCTGAGCATGTGCACCTCGTCGATGATGTAGATCTTGTAGCGCGCGGAGGCGGCTCGGTAGGCGACGGAGTCGATGATCTCGCGGATGTCGTTCACGCCGGTGCGCGAGGCGGCGTCCATCTCCATGACGTCCACATGCCGGCCTTCCATGATCGCCGTGCAATGCTCGCAGACACCGCAGGGGTCTGTGGTGGGGCCTCCCTCGCCATCGGGGCCGATGCAGTTCATGCCCTTGGCGATGATCCGGGCGGTCGTCGTCTTGCCCGTGCCACGTATGCCCGTCATGATGAAGGCCTGAGCGATCCGGTCGGCCTCGAAGGCGTTCTTGAGCGTGCGCACCATCGCGTCCTGCCCGACCAGATCGGCGAAGGTTTCGGGGCGATATTTGCGCGCCAGAACCTGGTAGGCTTGGGTCTCGGTTTCGCTCATTTGGGGCGCTCTCTTGCGGGCTGCGGGATTCTGTCCGGCAAACCTAGCGGCGGGGCGGCCCGAGGTCTAGCGTGAAGGGGTAGACTGGGCGGTGCGGCGCGTCCGCTGGCGCGCATCTGGCGCCCGCGTGCTCGCGCCGAATGACTACCCTTCGGTGCTCTTGGCACCCGAGAGCTTGGCAGGACGGCGCAAATCGGACAAGTTGGGGGAGTTCGCAGAGTTGGGGGAGACATGCGGTTGAGAGGCGCTTGGCTTCAGTGGCGGGTCCGCAGATGAGCACGCTGTCGCTTTCTGCCCTCACAGTGGGCGGCGGGACCCTGGCGATCTCATCGATGCCAGGGCGCGGGGGAGAGTATGCGGCCGATCTCGAGCTGTTCGGCGCGTTCAAGCCCGGGCTCGTCATCACGATGGTGACAGATGCCGAGCTTCAAAAGGATGACCTGCGCCAGTTTGGGTTCGATATTCAGGCGCTTGGGAGTCGCTGGGTGCATGTCCCGGTCGCCGACATGGGTGTTCCTGATCGTTTTGCGGAAGCGGCTTGGCCGACCGCGAGCGAAGATGCCCGGGCCGCGCTGGCCGGCGGCGGGCGTGTCCTGGTGCATTGTCAGGGCGGATGCGGTCGTTCGGGCATGGCGGTGTTGCGCTTGATGGTCGAGAGCGGAGAGCCGCCTGAGGCCGCGCTGGAGCGGTTGCGGGCGGTGCGGCCTTGCGCCCTGGAGACCGATGCGCAGCTGGCATGGGCGGTGGCCGTTTGAAACCGGCAAGTGCCGCGGTTGCACGGGAATTGATTCGAATGCGCCGCGAGAAATGATCCGTAGAAACACTTACAGGTGCCCCGAGTTTACCAAAAATGGAGCTGAAACCGGGGCTTCTGCCGCATTTTTCAGCAGCCTTTGGTGATTGGTAAGATAATGTTACCAATCCCATGAATTTTTCGTTGTATTCCAATCAGAGTTGCTTAGTAATTGGGGCCGGAGGAGGAATGCCGTGCTTGCGGGCGGGGTGTGCCTGTTCATAAAAAGAACAACGATACAAGACCAGGAGGATGAATATGGATCGTCGTAAATTTATCAAGGGCGCCGCACTCGGCGCAGGCGCATCGGCCTTGGCCGCACCAGCGCTCGCGCAGGGCGGCAAGCAGCTGACAATCGTTTCGACATGGCCACGGGACTTCCCCGGCCTCGGGACGTCCGCCCAGCGCCTTGCAGAACGCATTGCCGAGCTCGGCAACGGCATGTTCAACGTGGAATACTTTGCCGCTGGCGAGCGCGTCGGCGCGTTCGACGCGTTCGACGAAGTCGCGGCCGGGAACAGCCAGGCCTATATCGGGGCAGACTACTACTGGGTCGGCAAGCACCCGGGCTTTGCCTATTTCACGTCCGTGCCTTTCGGCATGTCGACGCCGGAATGGAACGCCTGGATCAATTTTGGCGGCGGCCAGGAACTCTGGGACGAGCTCTCGGGTGAATTCGGCGTCAAGGCCTTTGCATGTGGCTCGACAGGCACACAGGCCGGCGGCTGGTTCAACGATGAAATGGAGAGCCCTGACGACTTCAAGGGTCTCAAAATGCGTATTCCGGGCCTCGGCGGCCAGGTTATGAGCAAGCTCGGCGCGTCGACAGTCTCGCTGCCCGGCAGCCAGATCTATGAAAACCTCGTGTCCGGTTCGATCGAGGCGACGGAATGGGTCGGTCCCTATAACGACTACTTCATGAAGTTCTACGAAGCCGCCCAGTACTACTACACCGGCGGCATGCACGAGCCGGGCGGCGGCCTTGCTTTCGGCATGAGCCGAGAGTTCTACGATGGTCTGACCGATCACGAGAAAGCCCTCATCGAGGCGGCCTGCATGGAAGAGCATGCCAAGAGCCACGATGAAGCCATCGCCAAGAACGGCGAGTATCTCCAGCGTCTCGTCAATGATCATGGTGTCGAAGTGCGCGCGTTCAATGACGATATCTGGGACGCCTTCGGCGACGGCGCCGCGGAAGTCTTTGAGGACGTTCGCGACCATTCGGACCTCGCGGCGCGTATCGACGACTCGTTCCAGGCGACGCTCCGGGAATACGGTGCCTTCATGGCCGCATTCGAAGGCACGTTTATCAACCAGCGCAACCGCGTGCTTGGCCTGATCTGAGGGTCAGCGATATGACATTCGGGCGGGGCCGAGCGGCCCCGCTCTTTCTACAGGGAGGCCGCTTCGTGCCGGGGAGGCAAGGAGCGTATCGGGAGACCAGGGCCGGAAGTTGACAGGCCGAGACTAACGGAATTCAGCGGATTTGCCGCGCTTCGGGCTGGAAGCCCTCGAGGCATGGAACCGCATCGGGACTGGATATGCATGCGAGGCCCCGTTACTGGCGTGGCGTAATCGCGAGACAGGGGGAGCGGAGGAGAAGATGGCGCATATTTCTGAAGTTGCGCGCAAGGGGGAACCTGCGATAGCGGCGCGGATATTCGGGTGGGGCATGCTTGGCTTTCTGGCCGCGTTCCTCATAAATAACATCCTGACGGTTGGCTGGGATTTACCGAACCTGCCTGACGTGCTGGCAGGCAATGCCGGTGCAATGGTCTGGTTGCCGCTGCTGCTCTGCGCGATCTGCATCGCCCTTGCAGTGGGATATGTCATGCGCACGCCCGATACATCGCTTCGCTGGGATGCTTTGCGTATTCACGGCTTCAACGCATATCTCGTTCGGTCCTGCTTCTGGATCGTTCTGTTGACCGGATTCGCCGATGCGACGCTGGCCGTATTGCGCGTAGAGGGTTTTTACGATGGCCTTTTCAGCGAGGATACCGTGCGTGACATGGCGCGGGCCAAATTCATCGGGCCGATGCTGCATCTGCCGCTCATGGTCATTGGTCTGTTGATCGCGCTTTGGCACAGGGGGCTCGGGTTCCATTGGTTGGCCCTGTTGATCGTCGTGGCGGAGCTGGGCATCGTGATTTCGCGGTTCGTCTTCTCTTACGAGCAGGCCCTGATGGGTGATCTCGTACGTTACTGGTATGCCGCGCTCTTCCTCTTCGCGAGTGCTTACACCCTCTTCGCGGACGGGCATGTGCGGGTAGACGTTTTCTATGCCGGCTTCGGACGCACCAAGAAAGGGTTCGTGAATGCCTGGGGCTCGATCCTGCTTGGCATGACGACATCATGGGTCATCATCTGGATCGGCCTTGGGGGGCCGCAAGCGATCATCAACTCGCCGGTGTCGAATTTCGAAATCACGCAGTCCGGCGAGACGGGCATGTATATCAAGTATCAAATGGCGGCATTCCTGGGGGTTTTCGCGATCACGATGCTCATTCAGTTCGTGAGCTTCTTCCTGGAATCCCTGGCCGACAAGCGCGATGAACCGGGGCGTCGCGAAGTCACCCCGCCAAGCCACTGAGGAGCGCTGACACATGGAACTTTTCTTTCTTGCGGTTCTGATCATCACCATGGCCGGTGCCCTTGGTTCGGGCTATCCGGTGGCTTTCGCGCTACCGGGCTCTGCGATCATCGCGATCGGACTTGCGGGCCTTTCGGGCTATTTCTTTGCCGGTGACTCCCAAGCCTATTTCCATTCGGGCGGGCCGCAACAATGGCTTTCGGCGGGCGTGACAAACCTGCGCGGTGTGTTCTGGGAGGTGGAGCGAGATACGCTCATCGCCATTCCGCTCTTCATTTTCATGGGGATCATGCTTCAGCGCTCCAAGATCGCCGAAGATCTTCTGGTGACGATGGCGCAGCTTTTCGGCCCCGTGCCGGGCGGCCTTGGCATCTCGGTCGTTTTCGTGGGTGCGCTTCTGGCCGCGACCACGGGAATCGTCGGCGCGACGGTCGTCGCGATGGGCCTCATCAGCCTCCCGGCCATGCTGCGCAGCAATTACTCACCGAGCCTCGCGACCGGCACGATCGCCGCGAGCGGCACGCTGGGGCAGATCATTCCGCCTTCGATCGTTCTCATCATCCTCGCGGACCAGCTGGCCTCGGCCACTGACCAGGCGAGCACCGCGCGCAAGGCTTTGCACAAGGCCTCGACCGGAGAGCTTTCGATGCCGTCGACCTTGGATGTCAGCTCGACTTCGGCGGGCGAGATGTTCCTCGGGGCTTTGGTGCCGGGCATCATGCTGGTTCTGATATATATGGCCTATATTCTAGGCTACGCGTTCCTGAAGCCGTCTGCCGCGCCGGCCGTGCACGTCACGGGCAAGTTCGATCGCAGGTTCTGGGGCAGGGTGGCGCTGACGCTCATTCCGCCGCTCACGCTGATTTTCCTTGTGCTCGGGTCGATCATCACCGGAGTTGCCACCGTGAACCAGGCCGGAGCAATCGGCGCCGCAGGCGCGATGGTGATGGCGGGGTATCGACTCTATGAGGGCAAGAATAGCAAGCTCACCTACGTTCCCGCGATTCTGGGGTTGGTGGCGCTTGGCCTGCTGGCCCTCGTGCTTTCGAACTACGAGATGAACCTCAAGTCCGTAAACAGTGATGAGGACCAGTTCGGCATTCTGCTCGGGGTGGCCGCCTCGGCGCTGCTTGTCTTTTCGATCGGCTGGAGCGGCTGGCGCGTGTTCCGCACCCAAGGCACGCTTGACGGCGTGATGCTGGAGACGGCCAAGACGACATCCCTTGTCTTCATCATCCTGCTGGGTGCGGCCATGTTGACATCGGCCTTTCGCGCCTTTGGCGGTGAGGAGCTTGTCCGGGAGTTCCTGAATGCTCTGCCCGGCGGCTTCTGGACGCAGTTCATCATCGTCATGCTGGTGATCTTCATCCTCGGTTTCTTTCTTGATTTCATCGAGATCGCCGTGGTTGTCGTGCCCATCGTGGCACCGATCCTGCTGGCGGATCCAAGCGCCAATATCACGGCGGTCTGGCTCGGAGTCATGATTGGGTTGAACATTCAGACGAGCTTCCTGACGCCACCCTTCGGCTTTGCGCTGTTCTACCTGCGCGGCGTCGCGCCCAAGACTGTCAAGACGATGCAGATGTACAAGGGCGTGATCGCGTTCATCATTCTGCAGATCATCGCTCTGGGGATCGTCGGAAGTTACCCGAAGCTTGTGAACTACCTTCCCAACAGGGTTGCCTTCCTGTCCGACAACGCGCCACCTCCGCGGAACCCCAAGCTGCAATACTGCATCGAAGGATACGTGGGTGAGCAGATCGCGGGTGGTCTTGGGCCGCTGGAAGAGGTTATCGCCAAGGCGCAGGGGCTCAACCTTTCGACCCTGCCGCAGGGCATGGCCGATGATCTTGCCGAGGCCTTCGACGCGGGCCCGGAAGCCCTGGACAACTTGCAAGCAGCCTTTGCTGCTCAGGAAGCCGTGAATGAAGCTGCCGTGGTGTATCGCCCGCAGCGGATTCTGGTGCGCAAGTTGGAGAAGGATATTCGCAAGGCTGCGGAAGAGGCCGAGGAGTTGCGAGTAACCTTGAGCCGCATGAACGAGGACGCATCGCAAGATATCCGCGACAGGCTCGAGGCCGAGCGCGAGGCCCTGTTGGAGGAAATCGAGCACCTCGAAGGCGAGATCCCCGAGACATGGGAGCCCGTCCACGAGGAGTTTGCCAAGCTGACAACCCAGGAGGAGCGTGCTCGCATGAGCTATCGCCGCAATGCAGACACGGCCTGGGACGCCCCTGCGGAAGCCTTGGCCACGCTGCGCTCAAACGAGGCCTTCTTTGCGCTTGAAGGTGAGCTTGCCGAGATGCGCAGCTTTATCACGTCGGTCGAAGAAGGCAGTGAGGCGGCCGAGGACACCGTCCAGGCGCTCGAGGACAAGTTCTCCGAAGTCGAAGGAACGCGCGATGTGAAATTGGCGCTGGGCAAGGCGCGGCGTTCCCTCTCGGAGCGGCGCTTCGACAAGGAGGACGCGCTCGAGGAGTACGAGACCGCTGTAGAGGAATATGCTGATCAGAAGGCATGGCGGGAAGAGGCCGCAGGTCTCGTTCCGTCGCTGGAGGCGTATCTCGATGGCATCCGCGGCACGCTCGGGATCCGCAGCCAAGACAGGCTGACCCGTGAGCAGGCACTCTACATGGCCTCGTGCAACTCGGTTCACCGGGACATCTCGCTCAATTTCTGATCAGAGCGCGCGCGCCGGCGTCCGCGCAAGCAGACGCCGGCGTGAAGATCAAGAACGTCAGATTTCGGAGAAGTCGCCGCCGCGGCCCTTGCCCGAGGAAAAGCGCGCAGCGCCAGCGATGCCTTCGGTCAAGGCCTGTTTGCTGCCCTGCCATTCGTCTTGCAGAGCCGCATTCGCGGGGAGGCCATGTGAGGCCAGGGCGGCACGGCGGTCGGCGTTCATGCAGCCTTGGGGGAAGCGGGCGATCTCGGCGGCAAGCGCCTCGGCGCGAGCGCGCGCTTCGCCTTCGGGGACGAGGTATTCACACAAGCCGATCCTGTGTGCCTCCTCGGCCTCAACCCGCCGGCCCGTCAGAATCAGGTCCATGGCCCGGCCTTCACCGACAAGGCGCGGAAGGCGATGTGTTCCGCCGTCGATCAGCGGGACGCCCCAGCGGCGACAATAGACCCCCATGAAGGCCGTCTCTTCCATCACGCGCAGATCGGCCCAGATCGCCAGTTCCATGCCGCCCGCGACGGCGGCGCCGGAAATCGCGGCGATGACCGGCTTGGACAGGTCGAGCCGCGTGGGGCCCATCGGTCCCTGTGCGGGAGGCGTGAAATCGTCGAGGCGATCCATGGCTTCGGGGCCACTCATGGTTGCCGCATGCTTCAGATCAAACCCTGCGCAGAAAGCCCCGCCCTCGCCCCAGAGAACGGCGACGCGGGCCTCGTCATCGGCCTCGAAGGCAAGAAAGGCCTCAAAAAGCGCCGAGGCGCTATCGGGGTCCATTGCGTTGCGTGCTTCCGGGCGTGAATGAATGATCGTGGTGACGGGGCCGTTTTTCTCGACACGTATCGTCATGGTGCTCTCCTCGATTGATCTTCAGGGGAGCGTAACCTCGTAAATATCGTTCGCCCACCCGTCTTTCGAGCAGCGCGCGCGTACCCAGATTGTCTTCATGCCGTCTGGAAGCATGACATTGTTGAGCGAGCGCGTGAAGGGTTGCTCATCAATATGGGGATGCATGAGCTTGCGATAGCCAATCTGATTTCCGGCGGCATCTACAAGCTCCCACCCGTCCGCGAAATGGTCCCATCCGGTATCGGGGTGCTCGAGGGTAACATCGAAGCGCCAGCCCATGCCTGCACGGGAGACTTCGACATCCATGATCCGGGGCGCTTCGGCGCTGGCGAGTGTCGCGCAGGTCAGCGAAGCCAGAAGGGAAAGAGATTTGAGCATGAGATCGGCCTAGCACTCACCTCGGCGGTTTTCACGACACTTTTTTGTGTGTTTCCGCAACAAAACCGACGCCCTCGGAGAAGAATCGGTTGAGTGATCGGAGAATTGGTAATATTCTTTTACCAATTGGAGGGTTGCCCATGCAGATGCCGAAACCGGTTGCCGGGAGGCTGGCCAGCAAGGAAAGGCTGGAACAGCGCCTTGTTCAGGCGATAGGCAGAGATGCCGTCATCAGCGACGAGATCGAGTTGCGGGTCTATGAATGCGACGCCCTCACGGCATACCGCTGCCCGCCTATGCTCGCGATTCTCCCGAAGTCGACCGAAGATGTCTCCAGGGCGCTTGCGATTTGTCACGAGATGAATGTGCCTGTCGTGCCGCGTGGCGCCGGAACGTCTCTCGCGGGCGGGGCCATGCCACAGGCGGACAGCGTGGTTCTCGGGGTGAGCCGTCTGACCGAGGTGCTGGAAACCGACTACACCAGCCGGATCATCCGTGTTCAGACCGGAATGACCAACCTTGCGGTGACGGGCGCGGTCGAAGATGACGGGTTCTTCTATGCGCCGGACCCGTCGAGCCAGCTTGCCTGTGCGATCGCAGGCAATATCGCGATGAATTCGGGCGGTGCGCATTGCCTCAAATACGGTGTGACGACCAACAACCTGATGGGTGTCACCATGGTCTTGATGAATGGCGAGGTGGTCGAGCTTGGCGGAGCACATGCGGACGCCGGGGGGCTGGATCTGCTGGGCCTCATCTGTGGCTCGGAAGGCCAGCTCGGGATCGTCACGGAGGCGACGCTGCGCATCCTGCACAAGCCCGAGGGCGCGCGCCCTGTGCTGATCGGGTTTTCCTCGAACGAGGTTGCCGGGGCCTGCGTTTCGGACATCATCAAGGCAGGTATCCTGCCGGT
>JAWLEL010000414.1:0-2519 GCA_041686165.1 Lentibacter sp. | reverse complement strand
TCACCCCAGCAGGCGCGTCAGCATCTCGCTGTCAGCGTCTTCCAGCGGCTCGACCACGTCATAGTGATGGCGCGCCGCGTCCTCGACAAGCGGGCAGCTCCAGGCCTCGGCCAGCCAGCGCGCCTGATCGCGGAACGCCGGCCGCTCCGCCGCACCGACCCAGACAGTCACAGGGCAGTCATGCCGCTCACGCATGAAGACCGGGCTCTCGGCGATCGCCGCCTCTTCATCGAGCTTGAAGTCGGCATTCATGCTGGTCTCCATGAGCGGGCGCAGGTCTGAGAGCGGCGAGATGGGCATGACATGGGCCAGCCGCGCCGCGACCGGATCGGGCAACATCCCCCGCGCCATCATCCGCGCAACGAGATGGCCGCCCGCCGAATGCCCCGCGAGCGCCAAGGGCCCCGGAACGGCCCCCGCCGCAAGGCTGACAGCCGCCGCGATCTCCCGCGTGATCCCCGCGATCGACGCCTCGGGGCAGAGCGTATAGCTCGGCATGGCCACGGCCCACCCACGCGCCAGCGCCCCGGCGGCCAGGTGAGACCAGGAGGATTTGTCCAGCATCCGCCAGAACCCGCCATGAACGAAGATCATCAGGCCCGCCGGCGCGCCATCGGGCCTGAACAGATCCAGTTTCTGCCTTTCTCCGGGTCCATAGGCGATGTCGAAGTCGGCGCGGTCGGCGGCAGCCTCACGGAACCGCGCCGCATCCTCCGCCCAGCGCGCGGGATAGCTTTCGCCATCCTCGATGTAAGGCATGTTCTCGTAAGCATCATCGAGCCGCATTGAAGCTTCTCCTTCGTCGTGCCAGGTCAATTCGTTTTGACAATCCTAGAGCCAAGTGCTTTGCCTATGCGAGCCAATTTTCCGGGAGGCCCGCAATGCTCGATTCAAAGACAGATCTCAAATCACTTCTGAAAGACCCCTCGCTGCTGGCCGAGAAGGCCTATGTAAACGGTGAATGGATCGACGGCGATCAGACCTTCGACGTGACAAACCCCGCGCGCGGCGACGTGATCGCCAATGTCGCCGACCTGACGCGCGAACAGGTCGGAGAGGCGATCACCGCTGCCGAGAAAGCTCAGAAAGACTGGGCCAAATGGACCGGCAAGGAGCGCGCGCAGGTTCTGCGCAAGTGGTTCGATCTGATGATGGAAAACCAGGACGATCTGGCCACGATCCTGACTGCGGAAATGGGCAAGCCTCTCGCTGAAGCGAAGGGCGAGATCGCCTATGGCGCGTCCTTCGTCGAATTCTTCGCCGAGGAAGCCAAGCGCGTCTATGGCGAGACGATCCCCGGCCACCAGCGCGACAAGCGCATCATGGTCATGAAACAGCCCATCGGCGTGGCCGCCTCCATCACGCCATGGAACTTCCCCAACGCGATGATCACCCGCAAGGCCGGCCCGGCGCTGGCTGCGGGCTGCGCCTTCGTCGGCCGCCCTGCCGATCTGACACCGCTGTCAGCGACTGCCCTGGGCGTTCTGGCCGCGCGCGCGGGCATCCCGGCAGGCGTCTTCAACGTCGTCACGAGCTCGCGCGCCTCGGAAGTGGGCAAGGAATTCTGCGAGAACCCAGCCGTGCGCAAGCTCACCTTCACGGGCAGCACCGCAGTCGGCCGCATCCTGCTGCGCCAGGCCGCGGACCAGGTGAAGAAATGCTCGATGGAGCTGGGCGGCAACGCGCCCTTCATCGTCTTCGATGATGCCGATCTCGACGCCGCCGTCGAAGGCGCGATCATGTGCAAATTCCGCAACAACGGCCAGACCTGCGTCTGCGCGAACCGCATCTACGTGCAGTCGGGTGTCTATGACGCCTTCGCCGAGAAGCTCATGGCCAAGCTCGACGAGATGAAGGTCGGCGACGGCTTCGAGGAGGGCACGGCCTTCGGCCCGCTGATCAACGACGGTGCTGTCGAGAAGGTCGAAGCGCATATCTCCGACGCAAAATCGAAAGGCGCCGAAGTCATCTACGGGGGCACGAAGCATCCGCTCGGCGGCACGTTCTTCGAACCAACCGTGATCAAGGGCGTGACGCAGGACATGCAGGTCGCGACCGATGAGACATTCGGCCCGATGGCCCCGCTCTTCAGGTTCGAAGACGAGGACGACGTCATCGCCATGGCCAATGACACGATCTTCGGCCTCGCGTCCTACTTCTACGCCAACGATCTGAGCCGCGTCTACAAGGTCGCCGAGGCGCTGGAATACGGGATCGTCGGCGTCAACACGGGCATCATCTCGACGGAAGTCGCCCCCTTCGGCGGTGTAAAACAATCCGGCCTCGGCCGCGAAGGCTCGCACCATGGCATAGATGAGTTCCTGGAGATGAAATACGTCTGCATGAGTGTTTGATCCGGGCTCAGCACGGCTGGCTTTGCCGGGGCCCTTCCCTGACAAGGCCCGCCAGCCGCCTGATCCCGTCTTCGATCATCTCTTCGTCCGGCTTTGAAAAATTGAGCCGGAGCGTGTTCCGGCCACTGCCATCGGGAAAGAAGGCCGCACCGGGCACGAAAGCGA
>JAWLEL010000413.1:0-2519 GCA_041686165.1 Lentibacter sp. | reverse complement strand
GCCGACATGCTCTCGAATACGCGCACCACGTTTACCAACAGGCTGGTGCGCTTCCTCGCCTGGAACATGCCCTATCATATCGAGCATCACAGCGCGCCGAATGTGCCCTTTCACAAGCTTCCCGAGCTGCACAAGCGCATGGCACCGCACCTCAAGAGCACGTCGCCTTCCTATAGCGCCTTCACGCGAGATTACGTCGCAGAGCTCGAATGAGGTCTTGAAACGGTCCCACCGCCCACGGCGGCGCGGACCCCGGTCGTGCTTGGGCAGGATGTCGGCAGCCCCCGCGCCACGCGCACGGCGAGATAGGCGAACGCCTGTGCTTCGAGCATGTCGCCGTCGAGGCCCGTCTCGTCGATGTCACGGACCGGGCAGTCGAGCGCCGCGCGCAGCATGTCCATCATCACCGGGTTCTTGCGCCCGCCGCCCGTGACCAGAAGCTCCGAAGGTGGCTCCGGCGCGTGGTCCATCGCCTGCAACACCGCCGCTGCGGCCATGCCCGTGAGCGTGGCAGCCGCGTCGGCATCCCCGAGCTCCAGCACCAGATCGCGCATCTCTTCGAAGCTGTCCCGGTCGAGCGACTTGGGCGGCATCTTGAAAAAGTAGGGATCCGCGAGGAAAAGCTCCAGCGCCCCCTGCTCGACCCTGCCACGCCGTGCCAGCGCGCCATCCGCGTCGAACGGCTGTCCCAATCGCTCCTGGCACAAATCGTTGATCGGCGCATTCGCGGGGCCGGTATCGAAAGCCAGAACCGCGCCCGCCTCTTCGGGCCGCGCGATGCGCGGATCAGTGAAGGTAATATTCCCGACGCCGCCGAGATTGAGGAACGCCACGGGCGTCTCGTAGCCAAGAAAGCGCGCGCAGGCGTGGTGAAAGAAAGGGGCCAGAGGCGCGCCTTCGCCGCCGAGCTGAACATCGGCCGAGCGGAAATCCCAGACGACGGGCCGCCCGAGAGCCTGCGCCAGGGCCGCGCCATCACCGAGCTGATGCGTTCCGCGCCCGCGCGGATCATGGGCGAGCGTCTGGCCGTGAAACCCGACGAGGTCGGCCTCCGTCTCCCCGAGCGCCTCGATATGCGCAGTCTGGACAATGCCAAGCGCCTCTTCCAGCGCCGGGTCCCCTTGCCAGCGCCCCAGAACACTGCGCAGAACACTCTGCTCGGTGGCGCTGTAGGGCCTGTAACGGCTTTCCCCGAACCCCGTGATCACGGCCCCGTCTGTCTCCACGACAGCCACGTCGACACCATCGAGAGAAGTGCCGCTCATCGCACCTGCCGCGCGGATCGGGCCCGCCTTCGCACCTGCCGTCATCTTGGCCTTTTCCTTCGCCTTTTGCCAATCTATACAAGCGCGGCAACGGCCAAGGAATATCAAAATGACATACCACCCCAGATCGGAGTTCATGCGCGTCATGATGGAGCGCGGCTTTCTGGCCGACTGCACCGATTACCAGGGCCTCGACGAAGCGCTGAGCGAAGGGGTGGTGCCCGCCTATATCGGCTTCGATGCGACGGCCAGGTCGCTGCATGTCGGCTCGCTGATCCAGATCATGATGCTGCGCTGGCTGCAAAAAACCGGTCACAAGCCGATCACGCTGATGGGCGGCGGGACGACGAAAGTGGGCGATCCGAGCTTTCGCGCCGACGAGCGCCCGCTTCTGACCGAAGAGCAGATCGACGACAATATCGCCGGGATCAAGCAGGTCTTCGCGAAATACGTCGACTACAATGACAGCCCCACCGGCGCACTGATGCTCAACAACGCCGAATGGCTCGACGGGCTGAATTACCTCGAGTTCCTGCGCGATATCGGCCGGCATTTCTCGGTCAACCGGATGCTGGCCTTCGAAAGCGTCAAGAGCCGCATCGACCGCGAGCAATCGCTGTCGTTTCTCGAGTTCAACTACATGATCCTCCAGGCCTACGACTTCCTCGAGCTCAACCGCCGCTATGGCTGTCTTTTGCAGATGGGCGGGAGCGATCAGTGGGGCAATATCGTGAACGGGATCGACCTGACGCGCCGCGTGGCAGAGACGGAGATCTTCGGGCTGACCTCGCCGCTGCTGACCACGTCGGACGGCAAGAAGATGGGCAAGACCGCCGACGGCGCCATCTGGCTCAACGCCGAGATGCGCAGCCCCTACGAGTTCTGGCAGTTCTGGCGCAACACGAGCGATGCCGATGTGGGCCGCTTCCTGAAGCTCTATACGGAGCTTCCCATAGAGGAATGCGAGAGGCTCGGCGCGCTTTCGGGCTCGGAGATCAACGACGCCAAGATCGTGCTCGCGGGCGAGGTCACGACGCTGTGCCACGGGCGCGCGGCGGCCGAAGCCGCCGAGGCCACGGCGCGCGAGGTCTTCGAGAAAGGTGGCGTGGGAGAGGAGTTGCCAACCGTCACACTCCCGGCTTCCGACGTTGGCGAGGCGATCTCGGCGGCGCAGCTTTTCGTCAAATCGGGCCTCGTGTCCTCCGGCAAGGAGGCCAAGCGCCTCATCGCCGAAGGCGGCGCGAAGGCCAATGA
>JAWLEL010000412.1:0-2520 GCA_041686165.1 Lentibacter sp. | reverse complement strand
CTGGCTTTCAGGCGGCACGTCGATCACCACGTCGCGCTGCACCGTGGCCTGACAGCCCAGGCGGCGGCCCTTGGCCAGGCCGCGCTTCTGGTCATAGCGCTCCTCGACGGCGTTCCACTCCGAGAGCGCATCCTCATGCACGGTCACGCCATGCTTGGAGAACTCGCCGTAGGACGGGGTGATCTGGCATTTGGAACAGATGCCGCGCCCGCCACAGACGCTGTCGAGATCGACCCCGAGTTGGCGGGCGGCGGTCAGAATCGGCGTGCCGGCGGGAAAACGGCCCCGTTTGCCGGAGGGGGTGAAGACGACGAGAGGATCGGTGCTCATGGGAATCGCGCTGCCTGTCCTGTTGGTTCCGCGTCACGATAGGCCGGGAGAGGGGAAAGGAGAAGGCGGGGCGCGACAAAAACCGCGCCGAGAGCGGCATGGGTGGGTTTCGTGTATCAGCTCCAGCTTTCCACGCAGGCCAGCTTGCCGACGGTCGAAATACCTGCGAAGGGCAGGACAAGATGGCCTGTTGCATGTCAGTGTTCGCGCGTTGGTTCTCGCTCTGCCTGTTTCGGACAGGCGCGGGTTCTGCGGCGAATTGGCAAGGCTGAGGGGCTTGGGTTTTCCAGGTGTGCAGGCTATGAAAAGGCAAAACATAGCCAAAGGAGAATGTGATGCGGCCCAAGGCCCGGTTCGGCGCGCAGATGCCGCCAGCGATCTTCTCGCTTATTCTCGGTCTGTTTGGCCTCACGCTGGCTTGGCGTGCTGCGGCGCTGGCCTTCCCTGTTCCCATGGGTTTTTCCGATTTTCTTCTTGGCGCTGTCGCAGGGCTTTTTGCCCTGGCTACCGCAGCTTACATCGTGAAATTCATCCGCAGGCCTGGTGTGCTTCTGGAGGATTTGCGCATCTTGCCCGGACGCGGCGGCCTCGCGGCGCTGGCGGTCTGTTTTTCTGCGCTGTCCAGTGCGCTCATCCCGATCAGCGTGGTGGCGGCAACGGGGCTCATGTGGTTTGCGCTCGGGTTCCACGTCCTGATGACGGGGCTGGTCATCTATACCCTTTTGAGTGGGCCGCGTGAGCAGCGGCAAGTGACACCGATCTGGCACCTGAGCTTTGTCGGCGTCATCGTAACGGCGGTCTCGGCGGTGATGCTTGGATATTACGCTCTGGCAGCAGTGATCTTCTGGGGCGCGCTGGCGCTCGCGCTGTTGATTTATGCGGTAAGTGCTTTTCAGCTCTTTACGCGGATTGCGCCGGAGCCGCTTCGCCCATTGCTGGCAATCCATCTTGCCCCGGTGTCGCTTTTCACAACCGTAGCCCTCGGATTTCCCGCCTCCGACTACCCGATGATGTCACTTCTCGCGCAGATATCCCTTGCTGCGGCGGCGCTTGTCGGCTTGGCGCTGCTGTTCAGCTTGCGGTTCATCACCAAAGCAGGCTTCAGCCCGTTGTGGGCCAGTTTCACCTTTCCGATCAGTGCCTTTACCAGCGCGCTTTTGACCTTCGCGCACCATGAGGGCGCACAATTCGCGCTGATCCTCGGCGCTGTGATGCTGGTGGTCGCGAGCGGCGTTGTTGCTCATGTCGCCTTCAAGGTGATCCGTATGTGGCTCAACGGCCAGCTCGCGGTGAAGACAAACGCGGCGAAGGCGTGATGCCGCACGGGTGCGATTGTCCTTTTCAAGCGCTGCTTCACATGCAATAGGGACGTGCCAAACGATGCCAGCCTAGGAGATGCGCCATGGAGATTCGTGAGGCCCTTACCTTTGATGATGTTTTGCTGGTTCCGGGGGCGTCAAGTGTCCTCCCGACGAGCGCGGACACACGCACGCGGGTGACCAAGGCGATCTCCATGAACATCCCGCTTCTGAGCTCGGCGATGGACACGGTGACGGAATCGCAGATGGCCGTGACAATGGCCCAGGCAGGCGGTATCGGCGTCGTTCACAAGAACCTGAGCATCGAGGAGCAGGCCCGCGAGGTCAGGCGCGTCAAGCGTTTCGAGAGCGGAATCGTCTACAATCCGGTCACGCTCACCGTGAACCAGACGCTGGCGGACGCCAAGGCGCTGATCGAGCGCTACAACTTCACGGGTTTTCCCGTCGTGGACGAAGAGGGCCGCGTGGTCGGCATTCTGACAAACCGGGACATGCGCTTCGCTGACACCGATGACACGCCGGTGCACGTGATGATGACGTCCAACGATCTCGCGATGCTGGCCGAGCCGGCGGACCGCGAAGAAGCCAAGAGCCTGATGCGCGCGCGGCGCATCGAGAAGCTTCTCGTGCATGATGGCAATGGCAAGCTGACCGGGCTGCTCACGCTCAAGGACACGGAGCAGGCCGTCCTGAACCCGACCGCCTGCAAGGACGAGCTGGGCCGGTTGCGCGTGGCCGCGGCGACGGGCGTGGGCGATGCGGGTTTCGAGCGCACGGAGGCGCTTGTGGATGCGGGCTGTGACATCGTCGTGATCGACACGGCACATGGCCATTCCGAAGGCGTCATCGAGGGCGTGCGGCGGGCCAAGCG
>JAWLEL010000411.1:0-2525 GCA_041686165.1 Lentibacter sp. | reverse complement strand
TTGCGCCGGGTGCCGCGCGACCAGAGCGAGGTCACCATGGTGGCCAGCGACGGGTAAAAGGCAAATGCCGTCAGCATGATGAGCGCGGGCGACAGCAAAAGCCAGCCGTGCAGGGCGCGGCGGCGGCGTTCCAGTGTGAAGGCGTCGGTCATGCGGGTCTCCACGGCCGGGCCGGCTCCAGGAACCGGCCCGGCACAGGGCATTGCAGGCGCTTACTTGTAGGCGCGCAGTTGACGTTCGGCGGCGGCCTGCGCCTCGGCCAGTGCTTCTTCGGGGCTCTTGTCGCCGGTCAGCGCCGATTGGATCGCGGCATTCAGGCCGTCACGCACACGCGCCGTCTCGAAGGTCGAGAACTCGGCAACGGCGTGCTCAAGCTGATCGCGCGCCACAAGGGCGGGCGGGAATTCAGCCGTGTAGGTCTTGAGCGCGTCGGTTTCATAAGCGGCGGGCGAGACACCCATGTAGCCCGTCTCGATGGACCACTTCGCGGCTTGCTCGGGCGCGGTCATGAACTTGATGAGTTCAAGCGCGGCCTGCTTTTCCTCTTCGGTCGAGTCCTTGAAGAGGTAGAAATTGCCCCCTCCGGTCGGCGAACCAAGACGCTCCTTGCCGGGCAGCATGGCAACGCCGAAATCGAACTCGGCATTGTTCTTGACCGCCGTCAGGTTGCCGGTGGAATGCCACATCATCGCGGTCTCACCCTCGAGGAAGGCTTGGCGCAGCGTGCCCCACTCCACGGTGCCCTCGGGCATGATGCCATGCTCGGTGGAGAGCGACTTCCAGTATTCGAGCGCCTCGATGGTATCGGGATCGTCGAAGTAGGTGGTCAGCCCGTCGTTTGACATCAGCTCCTGACCGTTCTGGATCCCCAGCGCCTGGAACATCCAGTAGGGATAGCCCGTCGAGGGGATCATCAGGCCGTGATGGTCGTCGCTCGTCAGGGCTTTGCCCATCTCCACCAACTCGTCCCAGGTGGTCGGCGCGTTTTCCGGATCGAGCCCCGCCTCGCGGAACATGTCCTTGTTGTAGTAGGCGACGATGGTCGACCGCTGGAACGGCACGCCCCATGTCTGGCCCTCGATCTGGCCGTTGGCCATGAGCGCGGGGTAGAAGCTGCCCAGCCAGTCCTGCTCCGCCTCGGTCTCGATGACACTCTCGAAGGGCACGATCAGGTCTTGCTCGATCAGGTCATAGGCATCGATGGAAAACATCACGGCAAGCTGCGCCGGTTCGCCGGATTCGAGCGCCGCAAGCGATTTGATGCGCGTGTCGTCATAGTTGCCGGCGTAGATCGCGTTGACGGTGATGTCGGGGTTTTGCGCCTCGAAATCGGCGACGATCCCATCGACCACTTCGGTCAGCGCGCCGCCGACGGCGATGGGGTAATACATGGTCAATTCGGTCTCGGCCACGGCCGGATTGACGAGCGCGGTGGAGGCCGCCAATATGGCGGATACAGCAGTGATACGGGTCATTTCGAAAGGTCCTCTTTGACTGTTCGGGTTGAAGTGGGGGCCATATGGCCATCCTCGGGCGCGGGATTTTGGCGAATGCGCGCCTTTGGATTCTGCTGCGGCTCCTTTTCGAGGCGTCCGGTGACGGAGTCGAAAAGGAGCCGGTTTTCCTTGGGGATCATGACACCGACCGTCTGGCCGGGCTCAAACTTGGCCGGGCCCGGCAGGATCGCGGCCAGCCCTTCGGCGCCCGGATGCGAAAGCGCAAGCCGGGTTTCGCCGCCCAGATACTCGAAATCGTCGATCCGTGCGTCAAGATCGCCTTGACCGGCGGGCACAAGCGAGACGGTCTCGGGACGCATGCCTATGGTAAAAGCGCCCTCTTGCCCAAGCGCGGCAGCTTCGATCAACGACATCGGCGGATCGCCTATGAATTGCGCGGCGAAGGTGCTGGCCGGGCGCGCGTAAAGCTCGGCAGGCGTGCCGACCTGTTCAATGCGGCCCTCGCGCATCAGCACGACCTTGTCCGACAGGCTCATCGCCTCGCCCTGATCATGGGTCACGTAAACCACCGTCAGCGCCAGCTTGCGCGCCAGCGTCCGGATATCCCGGCGCACCGAGTGGCGCAGCTTGGCATCGAGGTTCGAAAGCGGCTCGTCCATCAGGCAAAGCGGCCGCTCCGCAACCGCCGCGCGGGCCAGCGCGACGCGCTGCCTTTGCCCGCCCGAAAGCTCGGAGGGTTTGCGCTGCTCCAGACCTTCCAGCCCTGTCATGGCAAGCACCTCTGACAGGCGTCGCTCCCGCTCGGCGCGCGATATCCGCCGCACCTTCAGTCCGAAAGTCACGTTCTCGGCCACGCTGAGGTGCGGAAAGAGCGCGTAGGACTGGAACACCATCGACAGGTTGCGTTGCGCGGCGGGCAGAGCCGTCACGTCGCGGCCATCAATCGTGATGCGCCCTGCCTGCGGCTGTTCGAGCCCCGCGATCAGGCGCAGCATCGTGGATTTGCCGCAGCCCGAGGGGCCGAGGATTGACAGGAAGGCACCTTGCTGAAGCTCAAGGCTGATATCT
>JAWLEL010000410.1:0-2527 GCA_041686165.1 Lentibacter sp. | reverse complement strand
CTCGAGCTGATCATGACCGCGCCAGTGGTCGTCGCCAGCTGGATCAGCCTCCAGTACTACGGCTCGACAGTGGCCCCGTCCCTCTTCGGCGGGGGCAACAAGCTGTTGCACAACGTCGTCGGCGGCATCGGTGTCCTCGAAGGCAACAACGGCGCACCGCGCCCCGGTCTGCCCTGGCAATCCGTCCATGACGGGGACGGATTCCAGCACGATCCGCTGCGCTTGTCGGTGATCATCGAGGCCCCGCGCGAAGCAATGTCGGATATCCTCGGCCGTCACCCCGGCGTGCGGGAGCTTTTCGATAACGGCTGGCTGCACCTCTTTGCGATGAACGACGACGGCAAGCTGGCCTGGCGCTATGGCGGCGATCTCGAATGGACACCCGTGCGGGAGGACTCGCCCGCCGCCCATGGCTTGGCCGCGGAATAGACTGCCCGGCGGTTTCGCATCTGCGGAGGCGACACGCGCGCTGCTTTCGTTGACGCGTCCGCGGTGCGAAACCTTTTAATTGAGGCTTCTCCCCCGCTTTGGTAAGGCAAGACCAAGCAATTCCGATGGAGAGAAACCAATGGCCGAAGAAAACGGTGCTGCGCCGCAGGCACCCCAAGTAAAACTCAACGTAGTCAACCAGTTCGTCCGCGATCTGTCATTCGAGAACATTCTCGCGCAGAAAGGCGTTGAAGGCGAAGTCACGCCTGACGTGAACATCCAGGTCAACCTGGACGCCAAGAAACGCGCGACGGAAAACCAGTATGAAACCGCGATCAAGCTGGTGGTGACCTCGGTGAACAAGCCCAAGCCCGAGGAACGGCTGTTTCTTCTTGAGATCGACTATGTCGGCCTGTTCGACATCGAAGGCGTCCCGGAGGACCAGCTTCATCCCTTCCTTCTGATCGAATGCCCCCGCCTGCTCTTCCCGTTCCTGCGGCGCATCGTTTCCGATGTCACGCGTGATGGCGGCTTCCCGCCGCTCAACCTCGAGACAATCGATTTCATGAAGCTCTACCGCCAGGAAATCCAGCGTCAGCAGGCCGCCAAGGACGAGAGCACGCCTGTCTCCTAATCAGGGCTTTTTCCAAAGCGCGCCGTCGCCCAACTGTTCAATGAAGGCAGCATGGGCGGCGGCTTCTTTTTCGGTCAGCAGCGGTGTGAGGGGCTCGGGCCGGGGCTTGGGCCGCCAGTGCGTTTCGGCTTGAGAGCCTGTCTCTTGTGACGCGCTGGTCGACAGCCCGAAATCGGGCTGCTTGCCGCCGATCAGTTCAAGATAGACTTCCGCCAGGATCTCGGAGTCGAGAAGGGCTCCGTGCAGCGTGCGCGCCGCGTTGTCGATGTTGAACCGGCGGCACAGCGCATCGAGCGATGCTGGCGAGCCGGGGAATTTGCGCCGTGCGATGTCGAGCGTGTCGATCGCCCTGTCCATCGGCAGCTTCGGCAGACCCATCCAGCCCAGCTCCGCATTGAGAAACTTCATGTCGAAGGCGGCGTTGTGAATCACAAGCTTGGCATCCTCCCCGACAAAATCGAGGAAAGCCTGGCCGATCGCCGCGAATTTCGGCTTGTCCGCCAGGAACTCGTCGCCCAGCCCATGCACTTCGAAAGCCTCCTGAGGCATGGCGCGCTCGGGATTGATATACTGATGATAGGTCTCGCCGGTCGGCACATGATTATAAAGCTCGACCGCCCCGATCTCGACGATCCTGTCGCCCTGGTCGGGCTCAAAGCCCGTCGTCTCCGTATCCAGAACGATCTCACGCATTTTCCAACTCCGTCCTGATCTGTCTCACGATCTTTCTTACCTGCTCCGCCGCGTGTTCCATCGTGTCCGTCGTCACGACAAAATCCGCCCGCTTGCGCTTCTCCGCGTCGGGCATCTGTTTGGCCTTGATCGCCTCGAACTGCGCTTCGTTCATCGTGCCCCGTTCGAGCACGCGCTTGCGCTGTGTCTCCTCATCGACGCTGACGACGACGACAGCATCCATGGCCGCTTCGCCTCCCGTCTCGAACAGAATCGGAATATCGAGAACGATGATATCCGCCTGCGCATTCGCGATGAACCGCGCTCGGTCTTCGGCAACAAGAGGATGCACGATCTTTTCGATATGACCCAGCCTCGTTGGATCGGCCCCGATTATCTGCTTGAGCTTGTCGCGGGAGATTGCCCCGGCGATCACCGCCTCGGGGAAGGCCTCGCCCATGGGTCCGACGGCCAACCCGTTCTCCGAATAGAGCCGGTGCACTGCCGCATCCGCATCCCACACCGCGCAGCCCTCCTCTTCGAAGAGCCGCGCCGTCGTGGACTTGCCCATCCCGATCGAGCCGGTAAGACCAAGACAATAGGCCATCAGCGCAGCACCGCCGCCCGTGTTTCATCCGTCACGTCAGGGCGCACGCCGAACCATCTTTCAAAAGCCGGCACAGCCTGGTGCAAGAGCATGCCGAGTCCGTCAACGGTAACGCATCCGGCCTTTTCAGCCTCGTTTAGAAGATGCGTCCTGAGCGGCGCATAGACGAGATCCGTCACCAGCGC
>JAWLEL010000055.1:0-10888 GCA_041686165.1 Lentibacter sp. | reverse complement strand
GTACTAAGCCGACACCAGATCACGGATGTCGCACCGCTTGACTGAGTCTGCTCGCACAGAGTGCTTTGGTCGCTACTGAGAGAGTCGACGTGTAGAAGGTCTGCTCGCGGCTTTCTTTGAGTGCCAACGACGTGGCTCAGATGACAGGATATCCGCTAACCAAATTTCAACCACGATCCCATAGTTTGATATCGGCGCATAATGCGCCTCAGGATGGGGAGTGCAGAATGCCACGAATCCAAATGTTCACCGAACGGCACGTTGCAGGCTTGGCAACGTTTTCTGGCCTCACGCTGGCAATCCTCTATGCCACACCATCCGCTGCATCATATGATCCGATGACTGTATGTGATCTCGCGGCGGAACGTGCCGCGCAATCGAGTGATGTCCCTTCCGAGGTTCTGAAGGCGATCACCCGCACAGAGACAGGGCGCGCACAGGATGGCCGGTTCGGGCCTTGGGCCTGGACGGTGAACATGGAAGGCAGGGGCGTCTGGTTCGACTCCCCCGATGCGGCTCGCGCTTATGTCTACAAGCACTTCAAGCGCGGGGCGCGGAGTTTCGACGTTGGCTGTTTCCAGATCAATTACAAGTGGCATCATCAGGAATTCTCTTCCATCGAGGAGATGTTCGAGCCGATGGCCAATGCTCGCTACGCAGCGCGGTTTCTCACCGAACTCAGGTTGGAGCTTGGCAGTTGGCAAAAAGCCGTGGGCGCCTATCATTCGCGCACACCGAAACACGCGCAACGCTATACCAAAATCTACAAGCAGCACCTTGCGACCATGCAGAGTTCGAAGTCTGAAACGAGTGCAGCCGGGGAGCGTACCCTAGCCGAGCCTGTACGCATGAACCAGTATCCCTTGTTGCGTCGCGGCAGCGGTGTGGAAACGGCCGGATCTCTTGTGAAGCTGAATGAGGCACGCTCGCGGCAGATGTTTCCCGTGTCGCGGCCAATCTGGGACGGCAAGCCATGAAGCATCTTGAAACTGTTTTTCAGCCAACTGTCCTGCTGGCCCTGGCATTGATGGCGGTTATCGTGATGATGATCCTGCCTATGCCGGCTTGGGTTCTCGATATGGGACTAGCCGCCTCTTTCTCACTGGCAATCCTCATTTTCACCGTCACGCTCTTCATCGAAAGGCCGCTCGATTTCTCGTCTTTCCCGACGATTCTATTGGCATCCCTGATGCTTCGCCTATCTCTCAATGTATCCTCGACAAAACTCATTATCGGCGAGGGCCACACCGGCACATCGGCTGCCGGTGACGTCATCGAAGGCTTTGCCGAGTTCGTGATGAGTGGCAGTGTATTTCTCGGGCTCGTCGTTTTCGGCGTGTTGCTGATCGTCAACTTCATGGTGATAACCAAGGGAGCGGCCCGCATGGCGGAAGTTGGCGCGCGTTTCGCGCTTGACGGTATGCCCGGCAAACAGCTCGCGATTGATGCTGATATGTCGGCCGGGGCAATAGATCACCGCGAAGCGAAGGAGCGCCGCGAGCGGGAACAATTGGAAACCACCTTTTTCGGCTCGCTGGATGGTGCGTCGAAATTCGTCAAAGGCGATGCAATCGCCGGGCTGCTTATCACCTTCCTCAACCTTGTCGTCGGCCTCATCATGGGGGTTGCCGTGCATGGAATGGAACTTGGAGTCGCTTTTGAGACCTATGCCATCCTCACGGTGGGTGATGGGCTTGTCACTCAGATTCCGGCTGTGATCATTTCTATCGCGTCTGCGCTGCTGCTTGCCCGTGGCGGTGCGACAGGCGCGACGGATCTTGCGCTTTTGTCTCAGATCTCAAAACATCCTGCCGCTCTTGGCACGGTGGCGTTTCTCATGCTGCTGTTTGCTTTGGTACCTGGTCTTCCGTTTCTTCCTTTCGTGATCGGGAGCAGTTTGCTTGGCATTGCGGCCTTCGCCGCGATCCGCCGCGCAGAGCGCGAGCAGGCAGCCGGGTCAGCCGAGATGGAGAAGCCTGCCGCTCCAAGAGAGCGGCCACTTGGAGATGTGCTGGATCTTGATGATCTCAGTGTCGAGTTCGCGCCAGATCTCGTCGAGATGATTCTCGATGCCGGGACGGGCCTCGAAGCGCGTATCGCCAACATAAGAAATCACGTTGCCGGACACTTCGGCATTATCCTTCCGGAGATCCGGCTAACGGACAACCCCACCTTCCGAATGGGCGATTATCGGGTACTTGTCCAAGGTGTCGTTCAGGCTGAGGCCCAGCTTTACCCCGATCACGTTCTGGTGTTGCGCAGCGAAGAGACGATTGCGCTCCTGCCGGACGGGATCGACGTTCACGAGCCTGTCTACGGTGCGGAAGCTCGGTGGGTTCCCGAGAGTGAGCGAGAAGCTCTTGTGCTCAGAGGGTTGACAGTGGTGACGCCGGGAGAAGTCCTGGCAACGCATCTTTTGGAGATCGTGAAACACAATTTCTCAAGACTCTTTACGCTCAAGTCGATGCGGAAGCTCCTAGACGAAATCATCAATGTTTCAGATGCATCGAGAGCCGAAGCCAACCGGAAGCTGCTTGATGAGTTGATCCCGGACAAGGTTCCACTGGATGTGTTGCACGCAGTTCTGCGGCTGTTGCTTGATGAGCAGGTCTCGATCCGCAACATGCCTCTTATCCTTGAAGCGATTGCCGAGGCACGGTCGGTCAATGCGCAGCCTGAGGCGATCTGTGAGCATGTGCGCCAACGGCTCGGATTCCAGCTGGTTTCTGAATTCAAACGTGAGGATGGAACCATCCCGCTCATCCAGCTCGCTGGTGATTGGGAGGAGACGTTCGCGTCTTACCAAGTCGGGGCGGAGCGCGGCGGGCTGGATGTCGCGCTGCCGCCGGAGCTCTTCAACAGGCTTTCCGAGGGGCTAGCGGAAAAAGTCCAGGGTGCCGCGGAACAGGGTATTTCGCCGGCGATTGTGACATCGTCGCGTCGTCGCCGCTTCTTGCGAACGCTGACACGGGCAAAAGGCATCGTCGCGCCGGTGTTTTCCTACGAAGAAATTGGCCTCGATGCGCATCCTTCTCTTGTGGGCGTGGTTGCCGCATGAATCAAGAGTTGGCCGACTTGCTGGAAGTCAGCCAAGAGTATCTGGCTGTTGGGTTCTTCGTAATGCTGCGAGTTGGGCCGATTATCGGCTTCATGCCTGGTTACGGTGAAGCGGTCGTTTCCGTCAGAGTCAAATTGGCACTCGGCCTTTGTCTCACACTTGCGGTCTTGCCGCTCATCGAGCCGGGAAACCTGCCCTCGGAGCGATCCGAGATTCTGGCTACGGTGTTCAGGGAAACCGTTCTTGGACTGTTCTTTGGGCTTGGGATGCGCTTCTTCGTCATCGCCTTGCAAACAGCAGGATCGATGGCGGCACAAGCGACATCTCTCGCGCAGCTTTTTGCAGGTGCCGCAGCCGAGCCAATGCCTGCGATCGGCCATCTCCTTGTCGTGTCCGGGCTGGCACTGGCGATGATCATTGGGTTACCGGTTCGCGTAATTGAGTTCCTGGACATGACCTACCGGGCGTTTCCCCTGGGTGGTGACTATGATCTTTCGCGCCTCGCAGAATGGGCGTCGGGTTTGGTGAGCAGGTCCTTCGCGCTGGCCTTTTCAATGGCGGCACCTTTCCTCGTGATGTCGCTGCTCTACAATCTCGTGCTTGGCGTCATCAACCGTGCAATGCCGCAACTCATGGTCGCTTTCGTTGGGGCGCCCGTGATCACCGCAGGTGGATTGATCTTCCTTCTGATCTTCGGGCCGATCATGTTGTCGCTCTGGTGGAGCGCCTTTGATGCCTTCCTGTCGCGGCCGGGCGAATTTGCCCGATGAGCGAGGAGGAAAATACTGACAAGCAGCACGAGCCGAGCCAGAAGAAGCTCGATGATGCACGTAAAAAGGGCGAAATTCCGCGTTCGACGGATTTGTCCGTCGCGGCGAGCTATGGAGGCTTTCTGCTGGTTTACGCGAGTTTCGGCAGCACTACTCTCCTGTATCTTTGCACCCAGTTCGCGAGCTACCTTGAGCAGGCGATATTGCTTGACACTCTTGAAGGCGCGCAGAGCCACACGCGGCAACTGGGCGGTAATGCGCTCTGGGTGCTCGGCTCATGGGTGATCGTGCCGGCGGGGCTGATCATCCTGCTGCTCTTGGGGTTGCGCGGGTTTACCTTCACGCCCTCGAAGCTAAAGTTCAAGGTGTCAAGGGTATCGCTCGTTTCGAATGCCAAAAATAAGTTCGGGCGAAGCGGGTTCTTCGAATTTGGTAAAAGCTTCGTAAAGCTTGTGATCTACGCGCTTTGTCTTGGGCTTTTCCTGCGGGCACGGATCGATGATATCGCAGATGTCATGATGGCTGCTCCGGGCGCTGCGGTCGGGCTCATGTTCCGCATGGGGGCGGAGTTCTTCTTCGTAGCGTTCCTTGTCGCGCTCTCGATCGGGGCGGTGGACTATCTTTGGCAACATGCGGAGCATCGCCGAAAGAACCGCATGTCCGACAAGGAAATGCGAGATGAGCAGAAAGAAGCGGAAGGCGATCCTCATATGAAGGGAACGCGTCGGCAAAAGGCGCAGGACACGGCCTTCAATCAAGCGGCCGCAAAGGTGCCCGAGGCGGATGTCGTCGTGGTCAACCCGGAACATTTTGCCGTGGCGCTGTCCTGGAGCCGACTGCCTGGCGAGGCTCCGCGGTGCGTGGCCAAGGGTGTGGATGAAGCGGCGCAGGCGATCAAGCGGATTGCCATAGAGGCCGGCGTACCGATTCACCGGGACCCGCCCGCGGCGCGGGCTCTGCATGCCACTGTCGAGATTGGTGAGCAAATCAGCCAGGAGCATTTCCGTGCCGTTGCTGCCGCAATACGGTTCGCAGATCATATCAAGGAGAAACGCAAGCATGGAATCTGACGACGTGAACAGAATCCGCCAAGCAGACGGCGCCGCAGAGCTTCTGGAAGCGCGCTATGATTTTCAGCGCAACGCTTGCACCGAGGCGAGTGAAGCGGTCGAAAGGCTCGAGCAGAGGCTGTTCGAGCTTGCCGGGGCGGATGATGGCTTGGTGGGCCCGGAATTTCAGGCGTCCGGTGCCGCGATGGCCTGGCGCCTTTGGGCCGAACAGCGCCGGGAGACTATCCTGCTCGAACTTGCCAATGCGCGCGCTGACCAGGCGCAACAAAAGGCCAAACTAAGGAAAGCCTATGGCCGAATGAGCGCTATGAGACAGATTACCGAGACCATGCAGGGCGCTCGGAAATCCGAGGTCTCACGTAAGGCAGCCGACGTCATGAGCGAGGTGATCGTCGCAGCTGCTGTCTGTCAACGGTGACCGGCGGTTTCAGACGTCTTGTCGTGCGATTTCCATTATGAGAACGTCTGTAATGAGCGAGCCGAAGGTGTCTTTCGCGGTTTCCCGCAGGGCTTTGCGCAGAACATCCATATTGTTAGAATTGGTAAACGCGCCGCGGAAGCCTCCGGCATTCGCATGATCAAAGAACACCTGGAGAAATGCATCGCGTAGTTTTGGCTCACGCGAGTAGATATCCTCCTTGTATCCCTGTTCAACTTCGACGCTGAGCGAGATAACCACCAGGGCGTTCACCCGGTTTTCCTGAACCACGGGAATGACAAACTGATTGTTCAGCTTTACGTACTCGAGCGTCGATGGGTCCGGTGCTTCCTTTGCTTCATCTTTCGGTTCCGGCTGTTGCATGTCGCCACAGGGATCGGCGGCAAGCGTGTTTTGCTCGGCAGGCGCTTCGGGGCGCAAGGCAAGCCCTGCGCCAACGCCGCCGCCTATGCCGAGGACAGTGAGTATGATCGGGAAGAGTTTACCCATTTGAATTGATCCTCGATCTGGCGTTCAAAATGGCAGCATAAGGTCGAGCACTTGCTGGCCGACACGTGGCTGTTGCATGTCGGAGATCTGCCCGCGACCGCCATAGGAAATTCGGGCAGAGGCGATCTTGTCGTAGTTGATCTCGTTCTGCCGAGAAATATCGGCGGGCCGCACGAAGCCTGTCACCAGCAGTTCGCGCATCTCGAAATTCACGCGAACTTCCTGAGAGCCCGCGAGATAGAGGACGCCATTTGGCAATTCGTCCAGGATCGTTGCCGCGATGCGCAACGTGAGTTTCTCATTGCGCCGGACGTTCCCGTCACCATCGGATTGCGAGCTGGATGTGATGCCGACGGCTTCTTCCATCGAGGCTCCATCAGGAAGCCCTTCGTCGATCCGCTGCGGAATGCCAAACAGGCCGCCAATCGACAGGTTTTCCGTGCCGGAACGGCCACGAGATGTGCTGTTGGAGATCTCCGCCTTGTCATCGATTTCGATCACGACTGTAAGAATGTCTCCTTTTTTCATCGCACGCTGATCACCAAGCAAGGAGTCGCGCCCTTTGTTCCAGAGTGAAGCCTGTTCCCGTCCGGTTTTGCGCTCTAGCGTTTTTGGAAGGCCTGGGCTCATCATGGCACCATGTTCTTGGTTCCCGCGACCCTCGGTGAAGCTTGGGGGTTTGCCGATATGGTCGCTTCGCCCACAGGCAGCGGCGAGGCAAAGGAGCGCTGGAAGAGCGATGGTCTTGGCTTTCATCATGCGAGCTTTCATTCGACTGTCAGCGTGCCGTCCGGGAGCACGAGGGCAAACAGCGTTGTCCGTGACGATCTGTTCATCACCTTGATTGTCTCTCCGGGCGCAGCACGATCGAGCGCGCGGGCGTCAGCCGTGATGCTCAGGGAACCCGCAGTGTAACTGAGTTTGACGATTTGATTGCGTTCGATAATCGCGGCCGGCCTCAGATCCGAGGCGCGTATCGGTCGCCCAGCATAAAGCGCGACTCGCGTTTCCTTGCCAATGATCTCGGATAGATCATCAAGCGCACCGGAAAAGCTTTTCTGTCGTTTGACGAGGTCCGCTTCGGTAATGATCGTTTTTGCACGGATCGTATGCGCCGGCACGATCATGTCCGCCCAAGCTGGACCCGCTGCGCAGAGAAGGATGACGAGCCACCGCATCAGCGGACCTGCGCCGTAGCGCTCATCATCTGGTCGGCGGCAGAGATGACCTTGGAGTTCATTTCATAGCCACGTTGAGCCTCGATGAGCTCGGTGATCTGACGCACTGCGTCAACCGAGCTGCCTTCCAGATAGCCTTGGCGCAGCGTGCCGAGGCCATCCAGGCCGGGCGTGGTTACAAGAGGGGCGCCCGAGGCTTCGGTTTCGGCAAAAAGATTATCCCCGAGTGCTTCAAGACCCTTGATGTTGTTGAAGCCCACAAGCGAAAACTGCCCCAGAAGTTCGCCTTCTGGCTGTTCAGCGAAATACGCGTATACTTCCCCGTCGGGGTTTACCGAGATTGACCGTGCATCAGATGGGATGGTGATCTGGGGAGAAACAGGAAGGCCGTCGGATGTAACGATGAGGCCTTCGCCTGTGCGTTTCAGGCCGCCATCGCGGGTATAGGCTGTTTGCCCGGAAGGCAGGGTGACTTCGAGAAAGCCGTGGCCATCTACCGCTACGTCCAGATCGTTGCCGGTCGCAGAAAGCGCGCCTTGCGATACATGGACCGAAACCGCCGCTGGACGGACCCCGAGGCCAAGTTGCACGCCGGTAGGCAAGACCGTCCCGTCCGACGAGTTGATCGTGCCTGGGAGTGTCGCTTGTTGGTAGTGCAAATCGGCAAACTCGGCGCGGCGAGGATTGTAGCCGGTTGTCGACATGTTCGCGAGATTGTTCGAGATGGTCTCGACACGCAGCTGCTGTGCGTTCATGCCTGTTGCGGCAATCTTCAGGGCTTTCATGGCTCTTTCCTCGTTTGATCTAGTTACTTGAAGAATGTCTTGATGGCGTTCCCGATGCGCTCGTTTTCCTTTTCAGTGAAGCTCTGGCCCAGCTCATAGGCGCGTTGAACCTCGATCATCCGGGCCACCTGGCCTATCGAATTCACGTTCGAGCTTTCAAGAAACCCCTGCAGGACATGTGCGCGCAGGGCTGGTTCTGTTGCACCATCGGCGCGGAACATCACTCCGTCTTCACGCAACAGCTCTGTGCCTTCAGTCGGACTCGCAATACCTAGCTGCGCAAGCGGGCGCCCGCCTGTGCTGAGCGTGCCGTCGGCGGCGACGGAGAGATCGGAGATATCGGGCGGGATGAAGATCGGTGCGCCACCGCTGTCGAGCACATGGTTACCGGAGGGCGTTACAAGCTCGCCCTCGGCATTCGGCGAGAAGCTTCCAGCGCGGGTAAGTCGCTCTCCTTGTGGCGTCGCGACGATGAAGAAGCCCGCACCTTCGATGGCAAAATCGAACCGGGCACCAGTCTGAGTTAGTGCGCCCTGTTCGAGCGAAGTGTTCCGCACGTTTCCGAGCGCCATCGAAAGAGAAGGTGCGTTGTCCAGATCGGAGACATATTCCGAAAAGATGACGCCTTCCTGCCGAAAGCCCGTCGTCGCGCTGTTGGCAATGTTGTTGGCGATGACACGCATTTCCCGCATCAAGCCCGTCTGTCGTGTGAGCGTCGTGTAGCCACCGTTTTCCATGGATCAAACTCCTATGATCAGAGGGAGGATCGTTTCGTGAAAAAGGGAGACGATGGACTGTGCCATGAACCCCATGCTGGCCCAGAATACCGCGAGCATCGCGGCGAGCTTGGGAACGAATGTAAGGGTCAGTTCCTGAATGGACGTGAGTGCCTGGAACAGTCCGATGATCAAGCCCGTGAGAAGCGCCGCGGCCAGCACGGGCATTGAGATGATCGTGGCGACCCAGAGAGCTTGCCGCATCGTATCGAAGAAAACTGCCTCATCCATGGCTCAGTCATGCCCCGCTTCATACGGGCATACGCAGAATTTCCTGGTAAGCCTCGACGACCTTGTTGCGAACAGTGACGGCGGCCTCCACGGCGAACTCGGTCTGGGCGAGCGCCTGCACCAGGGCGTGTGGGTCCGCATCTCCCGACATGGCGGCTCTTGCCGCGTCTTCGCCCTGTTGCAGTGTGGTGGCAAAATCATCGGCCAATTCGCCAGTGAACTTCACACCATCCCCCGGATTTTCCGAGGGTTTTGTGGCATCTTTCAAGGCTGCGTAGCTTTGCGATGCATTTAGTGAACGAATATCCATTCTGGATCTCCCTATTTTTGCAGAAGTGACATCAGGTTTGAGGACATCTTCCGCGATTGCTCGAACATCTTCAGGTTCGCTTCATAGCTACGCTGCGCTTCTCGCGCGTCGGCTATTTCGATGAGCAGATTCACGTTTGACCCTTCGTAATGGCCACCTTCATCAGCCATTGGATGCGCGGGGTCGTAGATACGCTCCAGTTCGGATTGGTCCGTGCGAATACGGCTTGTCTGGACACGTGCGATCCCGTCTGGTCCGCCATATTCACTTTCGAAACTCACGGTTTTGCGGCGGTAACCGGGGGTATCGGCATTTGCGATATTCTCCGAGAGGTGGCGCAGGCGTTGCGATTGGGCTTTGAGGCCGCTGATCGAAACATCAAGGGCGTTTGAAAAATCACTCACGGCTGGCCTCACTTCGCTCCGAGGGAACTGCGCAGGATGCGAAGCCCGCTTTTGTAGATTGCCAGGGCGCGATCATGGCCGCGTTTGGCTTCAACGGCGAAGAGCATCTCTTCTTGAAGCGAGACGGAATTTTCATTGGGATTTGTGCTGCGGCCGCGGGCTTCGATGATATTGATGGGGCTTGCTTGGTGCGCACCGGCCAGATGCCCGGAACGCGTAGCAACCATGATCTGGCTTGCATCCTTTGTCGTGGCTGCGCTGGCTGAGAAAGGCTGCAGATCCTTGGCCTTGTAGCCGGGTGTGTCGGCATTGGCGATGTTCTCTGCGATCGTTGCCTGCCGGGCGCCGGAATGGCGGGCGAGCGCGAACGCTGTCTTGAAGAGATCGATTCTGTCTAGCATCGGGGCTTCTCCCTCGATTGGTTTCAATCAAGGCTTAACCCTGATTCCTTTATAAATTGTTCTCAACGAACCAAATTTGAGGATTAGTCGATGACGCATATGGATTGGGCACCGCTCCTGAAGGCGGCTGGGCGCATACCTATGGTTAAGCGGTTGGGGCGGGTGAGCGCCGTCGAAAACGGCTTGGTCGAGGTGTCGGGGCTTGGTGTGGACGCAAGCCATGGTGATCAGGTGCTGATCTCGCGCCGAGCTGGGCCGCTGATCATGGGGGAGGTTGTCCGGCTTGGTGGCGACAGGCTTACGGCACTGCCCGAATCCTCTCCCGAAGGCGTTGCTCTCGGGGATCGTGTGTCACTGGAGAAAGCCGCAACTATTGCTCCTGGCGATGGCTGGATCGGCCGAATAATTGATCCGATGGGGCGGCCGCTGGACGGACGAATCCTTGCCGAAGGTGCGGAGGCTAAGCCCTTGAAGGCGAGCCCCATACCTCCCGCCGAGCGCGCGCTTCTCGGAGATCGGCTTGAGACGGGTATGATGGCGTTCAATACGCTCTTGCCCATCGTACAGGGGCAAAGGATCGGACTTTTTGCCGGTTCCGGAGTTGGCAAATCGAGCCTCCTGGCTCACTTCGCGTGTCATATGCAGGCCGATGTTGTCGTGCTTGCCTTGATCGGAGAGCGCGGGCGGGAGTTGGGCGAGTTCGTTCGAAATGTCCTGGGGCCGGAGGGTCTGAGCCGCACTGTGATCGTGGCCTCGACATCGGATCAATCACCCCTGATGCGCCGACGCTGTGCCTGGACGGCCATGGCCGTGGCCGAGTATTTTCGGGATATGGGTCGGCAAGTTCTATTCCTAGCGGATTCGCTCACGCGGTTTGCCGAGGCACACAGGGAAGTCGCTGTCGCGACAGGGGAACTGCCGACGATGCGGGGCTATCCACCATCGCTTGCGCATCAGCTGATGTCGCTGTGTGAGCG
>JAWLEL010000054.1:0-10936 GCA_041686165.1 Lentibacter sp. | reverse complement strand
CACCATCGAAAACCGTGTCTTCACCCCCTCGACGACGCTTGCGCTGACGCTGGCCGAGGTTCTGGGCGTGAGCGTGCACGAGATTTTCCATCTGGAGGATGACGCGTGATTTCAAGACTCTTCACTTTCGTGGCTATTTCCATCGCGATCTACTTCGCGATCGCCCTCGGGTTGATCGTTTCGCAACGTTTGGGTCCGTTGCCCGGGCAGCAGGGGCTTGATTTCGGCGAGATCGTGGGGGCAGGCGCAGAGCCGGAGGGTCTCCAGACGCGCAGCCTCAAAGCCCGCGACGGGCAGGAGCTTGCCTATGCCCATGTGAAGGCGCCGGGCGCGGAGGATCTGCCGCTGATCGTCATGCTGCATGGTTCGGGCTGGTATCATGGCCAGTTTTCAGGGTTGGCCCGGGCCCTGCGCGACGTGGCCGAAGTCAAGACGCTGACGCTGCGCGGGCACGGCAAGGACCCGGAGAGACGCGGCGATGTCGATTACACCGGCCAGCTCGAAGACGACATCGCCGATCTCATAAGGGAGAGCGGGGGAGAACCCGACCGCAAGGTGATCCTGCTGGGCCATTCCTCCGGCGGGGGGCTGGCCGTGCGCTTCGCGGGGGGCGCGCATGGGGCTCTGGCGGACGGGATGATCCTGCTGGCGCCCTTCCTCAAGCATGACGCGCCGACGACACGGCCCAATTCGGGCGGCTGGGCCCATGTGCTCACGCGCCGCATCATCGGGCTGTCGATGCTCAACAATGTGGGAATCACGGCGCTCGATCACCTGCCGATGATCCAGTTCGCCATGCCGCGCGCCGTGCTGGAGGGCCCGCTCGGGGACTATGCGACGACAAGCTATAGCTGGCGGCTCAACAAGTCCTATGCGCCGCGCGATGACTACCTGGGCGATGTGGCCGCGCTGCCGCGCTTCCTGCTCATCGCGGGGCGCGATGATGAGGCCTTCGACGCGGAAGGCTATGCGCCGCTGATGGGCGAGGTGACAGACAAGGGCCGTTACGAGATTGTTGATGGCGTGGGCCATCTCGATATCGTAGACCACCCTCAGACCGAAACGCTGATCCGGGACTATCTGCTTGGCCTCAACTGATCTCGATTCCTGCGCCGAGATCGTCTTCAAGGGCGATCCGGCGCGCTTCAGGGCCGCCATGGCCGCGCCGCTGGAACTGCGCGAGAAGCTGCTCGTGCTCTATGCCTTCAACGTCGAGGTCTCCCGTGCGCCCTGGGTGACGAACGAGCCGATGATCGCCGAGATGCGCCTGCAATGGTGGCATGACGCGCTGGGCGAGATCGCCGCGGGCGGGCAGGCCCGGCGGCACGAGGTCGTCACGCCGCTTGCTGAAATGCTCTCCGCCGAGGCGGCGAGCGGGCTGCAAGGCGTCATCGAGGCGCGGCGCTGGGACATCTACAAGGAGCCCTTCGAGGACGAGGCCGCGCTCTGGGGGCATCTGGCCTCCGGCACGGGCGCGCTCATGGAGGCGGCGCTCGGGCTGGCCGGGCATGTGCCGAGCGAGAGGCTCAAGGGCGGGCTGGCGGCGATGGGGCTGGCGGGCTGGCTGACAGCCGTGCCCGCGCTCGTTGCGCAAAACCGCAGGCCGCTGCCTGACCCGTCCGAAGAGGCGGTTGCGCGGCTTGCACGGGAGGGTCTGGAGACGCTTCGGCTGGCGAAAGGCGAGCGCCTCCCGGCCGAGGCGCGCAAGGCGCTGCTGGCGGGCTGGCAGAGCGATGCCTTGCTCCGGCTTGCCGCGCGCCAGCCTGCGCGGGTCTTGAACGGCACGCTGGAGCTTTCGCCGTTTCGCGCGCAGATGAGCCTGATCGGCAAGACGCTGACGGGGCGCTGGTAGCGCCGTCAGGCCTCTTTCGGGCGCAGCACCAGCCAGATCAGCGCGCCGCCCGCGAGCATCAGGAAAGGCGCCATCGCGAGGTTCACCGAGGTCCAGCCGGCCTGCGCGCTGCCGCCCGAGCAGTTCATCAGGCCGCCCGAGGCGAGCGAGGCGACCGTGACCCCGCCGAAGACGATCACGTCGTTGAGGCCCTGCATCCGCCCGCGCTCATGCGGTTCATGGGCGCCCGCGAGCATGCTTGTCGCGCCGATGAAGCCGAAGTTCCAGCCGAGCCCGAGGAGGATGAGCGCAACGAAGAAATGCTCCAGCTCCACGCCCGAGAGCGCCACGGCCCCGGCCCCGGCCAGGATCACCAGCCCTGTGGCCACGATCCGCTCGACGCCGAAACGCGCGATGAGATGGCCGGTGAAGAAGGAGGGCACGAACATGGCCAGAACATGGGCTGTGACCACGTCGGCGGCGTCGGAGGTCTCGAAGCCGCAGCCGACCACGGCGAGGGGCGTCGAGGTCATCACCAGGTTCATCAGCGCGTAGGAGACCATGGCGCAGATGACAGCCACGGCGATTCGCGGGGTGGTGATCAGCTCCCAGCGCGTGCGCCCCTTTGGGTCGTCATGGGCGGGCGGTTTCGGACGGGGAATGTCGATGAAGATGAAGAGCAGCGAGCCGATGACGTTGAGCGCCAGAACCAGCAGGTAGGCCCCGGCAAAGCTCGACACCAGCGCCGAGGGCGAGGCGATCATGCCGTTGGAGAGCTTGACGAGCTGGGGCCCGATCACCGCCGCTGCCAGCCCGCCGGCCATGACATAGGAGATCGCCTTGGGGCGGAAATCATCCGAGGCCGTGTCGGCTGCGGCGAAGCGATAGAAGCCCTGCGCCGACATGTAGCCACCGGTTATGAAACTGCCCAGCAGGAAGACCGGGAAGGAGCCCAGATAGAGCCCGTAGGCCCCGATGGCCCCGCCCAGAGCGCCGCATGCCGCGCCGAGGAAGAAACCCGCGCGGCGGCCATAGGCCTGCATGAAGGACGACATCGGAGAGGCTGCCAGCATCGAGCCGAGCACGATCAGCGAGATCGGCAGGGTGGCAAAGCACAGGTTCGTCGTCAGCGCTTGCCCCGCCAGCCCGCCAATCGTGAAGATCATCGGCATCTGCGCGCCCAGGATCGCCTGCGCGAGCACCAGAATCCAGACATTGCGCACGGCGCGGCTGTCGTCGATATGGGTCGTTATCTCGTTCATGATCGCGGTGCTACGCCGATTGCGGCCCCCTCGCAAGCGTCAAAAAACCGCAGTTTGAGTTGCAATCGGGCGTTTTTCACGGGTCGGCATGGTATTGTGGCTTTTCCTCGGCCCTTGAAGTGACTAGATAGAGATCGGATTGTTTGTCGGCGCCGGGTATCCAGACGCGCCGACCAAGGGAGAAAGACCATGCTCAACAACATCGGCCTTCCGGGCCTTCTGCTCATCGCCGTCGTCGTGCTCGTACTTTTCGGGCGCGGCAAGATCAGCTCGCTCATGGGCGAGGTCGGCAAGGGGATCACCTCTTTCAAGAAGGGCGTCAAGGAAGGCTCCGAAGAGCTTGAAAACCAGGGCTCCGAAGAAGACCTCAAGGATGTCACACCGGCCGAAGACAAAGACAAGGCGTAACATCTGAATGTTGGATCTTGGCTGGACCGAGCTTCTGGTCATCGGTGTGGTGGCGCTTATCGTCGTCGGGCCGAAAGACCTGCCGATCCTGTTTCGCAAGGCGGGCGAGTTCGTCGGGCGGATGAAGGGAATGGCGCGGGAATTTTCCCGTGCGATGAACGATGCCGCTGATGAGAGCGGGATGCGCGAGACCGCCGACAGCCTGCGCAAGATGGCCGATCCCAAGCAGATGGGGATCGACGGTGTGAAAGACGCCGTGAACGACCTGAAGAAATGGGAGCCGGACAGCGAAACCGCCGGTCTTGCGGCCGAGAGCGAGGAAAAGCGCAAGAAGATGGTCGAAGAGGCCAACGCGAGCGCCGTCGAGACGGCGCGCGAGGTGCGTGAGGCCCATGCAGCGCGCGAGGCCAAGGACGCTGACAAAGGTGAAGGCACCGGCAAGACGGCCGCGAAGAAACCCGCCGCCAGCAAACCGGCGGCCAGGAAAACCGCATCCAAGAAGCCTGCATCGAAGCCTGCAACCAAGAAATCCGCATCCGATAAACCTGCCTCCGATAAAACCGCCAAGGAGAAACCGGCAGCCAAGAAGGCCGCGCCGAAGAAGACGGGCGCGACATCGAAGAGCGCTTCGAAACCGGCCAGGTCCAAGGCGTCTGCCGCCAAGACCTCCGCACCCAAGACCTCCGCCCCCAAGGCAGCAGCCAAGAAACCCGCCGGGTCCAAGCCCGCGACAGGGAAAGCGGCAGCCAAGCCGGCTGCCAAGGGTAGCTCCAAGGACACGTCATGAGCCAGACAGATACGGATGAAGAGGTCGAATCCTCGAGCGCGCCGCTGATCGAGCATCTCGCAGAGCTGCGCACGCGGCTGATCCGCTCCGTCATCGCCTTCATCATCGGCATCGTCCTTGCCTTCACGGTGGCCGAGCCGATCCTGCAATTCCTGATGGGGCCGATCGAAGCCACGCTGCGCGACCTGGGCGATCCCGACCCGACGCTGCAATACACCTCGCCGCAAGAGTATCTCTTCACGCTCTTCCGGATATCCATGGTCTTCGGCTTCGCGCTGGCCTTTCCGGTCATCGCCTTCCAGATGTGGCGTTTCGTGGCTCCCGGCCTCTACAAGAACGAAAAGGGCGCCTTCCTGCCGTTCATCATTGCCAGCCCGGTCATGTTCCTGCTGGGCGCGAGCTTTGCCCATTTCGTCGTGACACCGCTGGCCATGGCCTTCTTCCTGGGCTTTGCCGATGTCAGCTCGGTCTTCGCGAGCCTCCTCTCGGGAACGGTCGGCAGCCTGCCGGGTGATGCCGCCGTCGTCCCTGAAAGCAACGAGGGGATGAAGGTCACCTTCTTTGGCAAGGTCAACGAATCGCTCGACATCACGCTCAAGTTCATCATCGCCTTCGGCCTGTGCTTCCAGCTCCCGGTTCTGCTGACGCTGATGGGCAAGGCCGGGCTGGTCAGTGCCGAGGGGCTCGGCGCGGTGCGAAAATATGCCATGGTCGGGATTCTTCTCCTTGCCGCGCTCGTCACGCCGCCAGATGTCATCACCCAGGTCATTCTCTTCACGGTCGTCTATGGCCTCTACGAAGTGTCTATCTTCCTTGTCCGCCGCGTCGAGAAGGCGCGCGACGATCGCCTTCGCGAAGAGGGTTATTTCGACGACGAGGAAGACTTCGATGATCCCATGATGGACGAGTTCGACGATGCGGATGACGACATCGGGGATGACGATGACGACGACGGGATGGTGGACAAGACCTGATGGATGAACCCGCGCTGACCCGTATCGCCGAGGCGCTGGAGCGGTTGAGCCCGCCTGCGAGCGAGCCGCCTGATTTCAGCGCCGCCGATGCCTTCGTCTGGCATGTCTCCCCCGACCGGCTTCAGCCCGTGGCGGAGGTCTCGCGGGTCGATCTCTCGCTCCTCGTCGGTGTCGATCTATCGCGCGACACGCTTCTCGAGAACACACGCCAGTTCGCCCGGGGCCTGCCGGCCAACAACGCCCTGCTCTGGGGCGCACGGGGGATGGGCAAGAGCTCGCTGGTGAAGGCGGTGCATGCACAGGTCCTCTCCGAGGGCCTCGGGCTCAAGATCGTCGAACTCCAGCGCGAAGATCTGCCCAGCGTCGGCCGCCTGCTCGCCCATCTGCGCGCAAGCCGTGAGCGGTTTCTCCTCTTCTGCGATGACCTGAGCTTCGGTCATGACGACGAACACTACAAATCCCTCAAGGCCGTGCTCGACGGCGGGATCGAGGGACGGCCGGACAACGTCATCTTCTACGCCACATCCAACCGCCGTCATCTGATGCCGCGGGACATGATCGAGAACGAGCGTGGCTCGGCCATCAATCCGAGCGAGGCCGTGGAAGAGAAGGTCTCTCTTTCGGACCGTTTCGGCCTCTGGCTTGGTTTTCATGCCTGCAGCCAGGACGAGTATCTTTCGATGATCCGCGGTTATTGCGATCACTTCGGGATCGAGATCACGGACGCCGCCTTGCGGGCGGAGGCGATCGAATGGCAAGCCACGCGCGGCGCCCGCTCAGGCCGCGTGGCCTGGCAATACGTGACCGATCTTGCCGGGCGCAAGGGCATCTCCCTGCGCTGACAGGCTTTTTTCTTGCCGGAAATATCCCAGGGGGAGTTTGAGGGGGACAGCGTCCCCCTCATGAAGCGTGGGGACTCCGAGGGGGACAGCGTCCCCCGAGGCGGGTCGGATTTGGCGAAGCCAAATTCGAACCTGAAGCGTTGCGCCAAAACCTGTCGCGCAGGTTCTCCCGAGCCGTGGAAAGCCTTATTTCAGGTAGGGCATGGGATCGACGCTCTCGAAGCCCTCGCGCACTTCGAAGTGGAGGTAGGCTGCATCTCCCGAGCGGATCTTGGCCAGGCTTTGTCCACGGCTGACCGTGTCGCCTTTCTCCACGGCGATATCCATGACATTCGCGTAGACGGTAAGCAGGTTGTCGGGATGTTTGACCACGATGATGGGAACCTGGTCGGCATCCGACGTGATCGCGGCCACCGTTCCTTCACCAGCGGCGCCGATCGATGTTCCTGACGGGGCGGCGATGTCGATGCCGTCATTCTTGCCCTTGGCGTATTCCCGAATGATATTGCCGCGCACGGGGTAGGCGAACCTGCCCGAGCCTTCGGGCTCTGCCTGGGTCTCGCCGAGATCGGGCACCACGCTTTCTTCGGGCGCGCTGGAGTCATCGGGGGCTTCGGGGGTTTCGTCGTTTTCGGGCAGAGGTTTCGCCGCGCTCGGGGGGACGGGCGTCGGCGTGCCGGTCCCTGGTTGGGTCACATCCTCGCGTTCCCTTTCGCCCTCACTGTCCGGTTTCTGCGCCTGCGGTGTCGGGATCAGGAGGAACTGGCCTTCGCGGATCGCGAAATCGCTGCCAAGCCCGTTCCAGTCGGCCAGGGCGCGCACGGAGACCTTGTAGAGCCGCGCGATCGTGTAGGCTGTCTCTCCGCGCTGAACCTTGTGGCGGATCGGTTCATCCCCGGTTTGTGGTGCCTCTTCGGCGTCGGGGGCGGTTTCGTCGGATCGGTCGATGGCGCTTTCGGCCAGCTCGGTGATGTCCACGCCCGGCGGCTGGATCGGGCCGGTGGTCTCTGCGCCCGTGTCAGGAGAGGGTTCCGAGACGCGGCGGGGAAGCGCGATGATCTCGTCCTGGCGCAGGCTGTCGCCTGGCTGGATGCCGTTGTAGCGGGCGAGCTCTTGTGCATCGACGTCGATCCGCGCGGCAAGGCTTGCGAGCGTGTCGCCGCGCCGTGCGACCGCAACTTGATAATTGGGGTATGAAATGATGCCCCGGTCGTCCGGGCTTGGCCGGCTCGCCGTGGCGCTGCGTGCCGCGCTGGAGGTGTCCACGCCGCCGAACTGGCCGCGCAGGTCCAGATCGAGCGGCTCGTCGCAGCCCGCGAGGAGCGCAAGAGCCGCCGTGGCCATGATCAGTCTTGAACGGAGCCCACCCTTGATATTCATCTCGAATTCCTCGCATTCGCCTCTTGTTGCCGAGGCATTCAAAAAAACTTCACTAACTTTCCTTGCCAAGCCCCTCAAGCAGCGGCACGAAGCGCACGGGGCGAAGCTCGTCATAATCGAAGCCCTCTTCGCTTCGCGTCACCTTTATCAGGCTCTGCACCGTGTCGGACTGGCCGACCGGCACGATCATGATACCTCCGATTTTGAGCTGCGCCAAGAGCGGCCCCGGCGGGTCTTCCGCTGCTGCCGTCACGATGATGCGATCAAAGGGGGCCTGCTCGGGCAGGCCGTGGCTCCCGTCCGTCGCCATCACGGTGACGTTGGTCAGGTCGAGCCGCTCGAAAATGTCCATGGCTTCGCGCACGAGGCGCCGGTGGCGTTCGACGGTATAGACGCGGCGGGCGAGCACGCTCAGGATCGCGGCCTGGTAGCCTGAGCCGGTTCCCACCTCGAGCACCTTGTCGCGCGGGCCGACCTGGAGCGCCTGGGTCATCAGGCCGACGACCGAAGGCTGCGAGATGGTCTGTCCGCAGGCGATGGGCAGGGGCGTGTCCTCATAGGCGCGGGCCTCGAAGGTGCCGCGCACGAAGAGCCCGCGATCAATCCGCTCCATGGCGTCCAGAACACGCGGATCCGTCACGCCGCGAGAGCGGAGCGTGAAGAGGAACTGCATCTTCTGTTCACCGGAAATCATCGCCTCACCGTTCAGTTTTCGATCCGGCGCAGGGTATCGAGCGCATCATGCGCCGTCAGATCTGCGCGCATGGGGGTGACCGAGACATAGCCATCGAGATTGACCGCCGCGTCCGAGCCCTCAGACGCCTTGGCGCGCTGGTCGCCGCCCTTGATCCAGAGGAACTGGCGGCCCGATGGCGAGCTGTGCGGCTCGACGCCGAAGCGCACGCCTGCGCGCGTGCCCTGTGGCGTGATCCGTGTTCCCTTGACGCCATCGGCCGGGACGGGCGGGAAATTCACGTTGTAGAACAGCCTGTAGCCGTCCTGGGCGCCGGGATCGGCCCCGGGATCGGCCTTTGTGAGCTTCTCCAGAAGTGCCGGGCCATGCACTTCGGAGGCTTCGAAGGGGTTGTCGATATGAAAGTTCTCCGGCCCCAGGTATTGCGAGAGCGCCACCGCCGGTATGCCTTGCAGGGCGGCTTCCATCGCGCCGCCCAATGTCCCGGAGTAGAGCGCGTTCTCGGCCGAGTTGTTGCCGCGGTTGACCCCGGAGAGCACGAGGTCGGGAGCCTCGGGCATCACGTGGCCGAGCGCCGCCAGGACACAATCGGCCGGGCTGCCCTCGGCGGCGTAACGCTGGCGCCCCATCTTCGAGATCATCATCGGGTGGGTATAGCTGATGCAATGGGCCACGCCGGATTGCTCGAACGCGGGGGCGACGACCCAGACCTCGCCCGACGGGCCGGAGAGATCCCAGGCGATCTTTTCCAGAGCCTTGAGGCCCGGAGCATTGATCCCGTCGTCATTTGTCAGAAGAATTCGCATGGTGCCCGCCCGTTTGCCGCCCGAATGTCATTGAACGCTGCATAAGCGAGGGGGTGCAGCAGGGCAAGCGCAGCGGGGCATTTTCGGTCGGAATGTCGCTCTCAGAGCGCGTCCAGAAGTCGGAGCGCCTCCTGGCGCGGTGACGAGAGCTTGTCGCGGTCCTCGCCGGGGAAGAACCGGGCGCGCAGGGCTGTTGCCAGTGGCGCAGGTGACAGGATACGGACACGGGGTCCGAGCTTTGCCGTCTCTTCCGCCCAGCTGCGCGCCAAGGCGATCTGCGCGGCCTTTGTCGCGCCGTAGGCTCCGAAGAACTTCTCGCCGCCATGGGGATCATCGAAGAAGAGCGCTGTGCCATCGCGCCCCAGAAGCGGGGCGACAAAGGGGATGAGCCGGCCCGTCGCGCTCACGTTGATGGCGACGGATTTCTCCCAGTCCTTCTGATCGAGATGATCGGCGGGCGACAGGGGCGCTGCATGAATGGCCGTATGCGCCCAGAGATCGACCTTGCCCCAGCGGTCATGGATCGACCGGCAGAGCTGGGCCATGGCATCGGGATTGGTGATGTCCATGGGCGCCAGCGTCGCGGCGCCGCCCTTTGCCTTGATGGCGTCGTCGAGCTCTTCGAGAGCTCCTGTCGTGCGCCCGACGGCGACGATGTGATGGGTCCCGGCCAGTGCTTGGGCAAGGCCGGCGCCGAGCCCGCGGGAGGCACCTGTGATGAGGGCGATCTTGTCTGTCATGCCGCTGGCTTTAGCCGAGCTGAAAGGGCTTGTCCACCAGTGCCGTGGCCCTATCCGAGAAGCTCGAGTCTGCGTGCGCCGGTGCCGGTGTCGAAGATCAAGCTGGTCTCGTCGATCGCGATCACGTTGCCATATTCCGTGCGGCTTCCGGTCTCGGCCCAGAAGGTTTCACCCGATGGTCTGCGCAGTAGGGCCCGTGACGTCTCGGGGCGGGCGATGATCCCGAGCAGACGCAGCTCACCCAAGGGTAGCCGGTTTTTATCGGTGGCCGCGCGGGCCGTTGTTTCGTTGACTGAATCCGTCATGCCGGGCCTCCTTCGCTTGGGCGCAAGGAGCGGACATATTGCGTGTTGATGTCAGAGAAAAGAGCTGTTTCTGCAGTGCAGCGAGAACTCGCCTATGCAGGCTGGATCACTCGGCAGCCTTCATCTCGAAGCCCTTCTCGATCATGTCTGCAGGCTCGATGGGATACTCGCCGGAGAAGCAGGCATCGCAGTATTGCGGGCAGTCGTTCTTGCGGCCCTGGGCTTCACCGACCGCGCGGTAGAGGCCGTCGAGCGAGATGAACTTGAGGCTGTCGATTGCCAGGTGCTCGCGCATCTCGTCCTCGCTCATCGTCGCGGCGAGGAGTTTCTCGCGCTGCGGTGTGTCGACCCCGTAGAAACAGGGCCATGCCGTGGGCGGGGAGGCGATACGGAAGTGCACTTCCTTGGCGCCCGCATCGAGGATCATTTCCTTGATCTTGCGCGAGGTCGTGCCACGCACCACGCTGTCATCCACGAGGATCACGCGCTTGCCCTTGATGAGCGCGCGGTTGACGTTGAGCTTGAGGCGCACGCCCATGTTGCGGATCTGTTCGGTCGGCTCGATGAAGGTCCGGCCCATGTATTGGTTGCGGATGATCCCCATGGCGTAGGGTATGCCCGATTCGTGGCTGTAGCCGATGGCCGCCGGCGTGCCGCTGTCGGGCACCGGGCAGACGAGATCGGCGTCGACGGGGCTTTCCTTGGCCAGCTCGATGCCGATCTGGCGGCGCGTTTCATAGACGGAGCGCCCGCCGATAATGCTGTCGGGGCGCGAGAAATAGACATGCTCGAAGATGCAGAACCGGGAGGGCTTCTTGCGGAACGGAAAACTGCTTTCCACGGTGTCGCCCGTGATGACGACCATTTCGCCGGGCTCGATCTCGCGAATGAATTCGGCACCGATGAT
>JAWLEL010000409.1:0-2537 GCA_041686165.1 Lentibacter sp. | reverse complement strand
GGGCTTCTTGCGGAACGGAAAACTGCTTTCCACGGTGTCGCCCGTGATGACGACCATTTCGCCGGGCTCGATCTCGCGAATGAATTCGGCACCGATGATATCGAGCGCGCAGGTCTCGGAACTGAGCACCCAGCCGCCGCCCTCGATCCGGCCCAGCACGAGAGGGCGCACGCCGAGCGCATCGCGCACGCCGATGAGCTTGGTGCGGGTCATGGCGACGATGGAGAAGGCCCCCTCGACGCGGCGCAGCGCGTCTTCCATGCGCTCGGGGATGTTGCGCTGGAGAGAACGCGCCATCAGGTGAATGATGCATTCGCTGTCAGACGAGCTCTGGAAGATGGATCCGCGCTCGATCAACTCGCGGCGCAGGGCGTCGGCATTGGTGATGTTGCCGTTGTGCGCGATTGCCGCGCCACCCATGGAAAATTCGCCGAAGAAGGGCTGAACGTCGCGGATGGCTGCGCCCTTGGAGCCTGCGGTGGAATAGCGCACATGGCCGATGGCCAACTCGCCCGGCAGGGTTTCCATCAGCGATTGCTTGGTGAAATTGTCGCGCACATAGCCGAAGCGGCGCGCCGAGTTGAAGCCGCTCTCGGGATCATAGGAGACGATCCCGCCCGCTTCCTGGCCGCGGTGCTGGAGCGCATGCAGGCCGAGGGCGACGAAATTGGCGGCATCCGACACGCCGTTGACGCCGAAAACGCCGCACTCCTCCTTGAGTTTGTCGTCATCGAAAGGGTGGGCGAAATGGGTCTTCACGGCAGCTGATCCGATTCCTGAGATCGATGTCCCCTACATAGGAGCTATGAGAGGCATTGTCATCAAACGATCACAAAACGCGTGAGGATGTTTCAGACGCCCTCATCGCAGCTCGAGACGAGCTGTTCGTATTGCCGGGTGATCCAGCCGAGGGCCTCTTCGGGTTCCTGCTGCTGAATGCTGTCGGTCATTTGGCTGAAGACCCGCGCTGAGCGGCTGTCGTCAATGGCGGCGATGTCCTGGCTCGTCACGACCGTCTCGTAGACGAAATAGGCGATGGCCACGAGCAGGATGCCGCGCGCCACGCCGAACAGGAAGCCGAGCCCCTGGTCGATCCCGCCAAGGGCCGAACGCTGGATGACCGAGGAAAAAAGCGGTGTGAAAAGCGCCGCGATGACAAGCGCGAGCGCGAAGATGGCCGCTGCGCCGGCGATCATCGACAGCTCGCAACTGTCGGAAATGAAGCTGCCGATGACGGGCACTTCCTTGACCAGCGGCTGGACTTGCGGCGCGAAGATGAAGGCCAGCACCGCGGCGATGACCCAGCCCGCAATGGCCAGGCTTTCGCGGACGAGCCCGCGCGAGTAGGCCAGCAATGCGGAGACGACAATTACCAGGGCGACGATCCCGTCGACGATTGTGAAACCTTCCATAGTCACTCTCTTCTCACGTTTGGGCCGGGGGTCAGCCCGCGCCGAAAATGTCACCCACGAAGGTGGTCAGATCTTCAAATCGCCTGGCCGTCACGCCCTCCACTCGAGGGGGTTTGTCGCCCTTGGGCATGATTGCAGAGGTGAAACCAAGTTTTTGCGCCTCTTTCAACCTGTTTTCCGTTTGCGAGACCGATCGGACAGCGCCGGAAAGGCTGATTTCGCCGAATATGATGGCCCCTTCGGGCAGGCTCGCGTCTTCGCGGGCCGACAGCAGGGCCGCGGCGACGGCCAGGTCGGCGGCCGGCTCGGTGACCTTCATGCCGCCGGCCACGTTGAGATAGACATCCAGCCCGGTGAAGGGGATCCCGCAGCGCGCCTCGAGCACGGCTAGGATCATGGCGAGGCGCGAGCCGTCCCATCCCACGACCGTGCGGCGCGGCTGGCTGTGCGGCGTGGGGGCGACAAGTGCTTGAAATTCAACGAGAACCGGCCTGGTGCCCTCGATTCCGGAGAAGACGACGGAGCCGGGCGCAGGCGTGCCGCGCTCACTCAGGAAGAGCGCCGAGGGGTTGGAGACCTCGGCCAACCCGCCGCCTGTCATCTCGAAGACACCGATCTCGTCGGCCGGGCCGAAGCGGTTTTTCACCGCGCGCAGGATGCGGAACTGGTGGCCGCGCTCGCCTTCGAAATAGAGCACGGTATCGACCATGTGTTCGACAACGCGCGGCCCGGCGATCTGGCCGTCCTTCGTGACATGGCCGACGAGTATGACCGAAATGCCACGGCGCTTGGCGAAACTGGTCAGCTCATGGGCCGCCGCGCGGACCTGGCTGACGGAGCCGGGCGCGCTGTCCACGGTGTCGACCCACATGGTCTGGATCGAGTCGATGATGGCGAGCTGGGGCTTTTCCTCTTCGAGCGTGGTGAGGATGTCGCGCAGGTTGGTCTCGGCGCCGAGCTTGACCGGCGCGTCGGCAAGGCCGAGCCGCTGGGCCCGCATGCGCACCTGCGCGCTGGCCTCCTCGCCGGAGAAATAGACCGTCTTCAGACCGCCCCTGGCGAATTTCGCGGCGGCCTGGAGCAGGAGGGTGGACTTGCCGATCCCCGGATCGCCGCCGACGAGCA
>JAWLEL010000408.1:0-2541 GCA_041686165.1 Lentibacter sp. | reverse complement strand
CCCGGGCCTGCGCGAGCGCGTCGAGTTCGGCGCGCTCCAGACCGACATGCAGGCGGCCTTCCAGCAGCGCGACGGTCGCGGGCACGGCCCCGGCAGCGCGGATATCCTCCTCGACCTGCACAGCGGTCTCGAGGTTCTGCGGGAAGGGCATTCCATGGGTGATGATCGTGCTTTCGAGCGCGACGACGGGCCCGCCTTCGGCCAATGCGGCACGCACCTCGGCGCTGTGGAAAAGATCAGGCATCATTTTCTCCCGCCACGTATCTTGCGGCTGTTTGTTGTGCAAATTCGAGGGCATCGGGGCGGCGCATGCCCCGGGCCTCGGCGGCGATATGGGCCGCCATGAAGGTGTCTCCCGCGCCGGTGATGCGCTTCGGCGTCACCTTTGGAGGGAAGGCGGCGTGTTCCTCTCCGAGCCCTGTGTCGCAGGCAGCATCGCCGCCATGGGTGACCACGACGCGCCGCGCGCCCGTGGCGAGCAGCGCCTCGGCCCCGTCCTGTGCTGTCCTGAGATCCGATTTGTCGCTGATGAGCGCGGCTTCCTCGAGATTGACATAAAGCGTGGCACCCGGATGGGCGATGATGGTGCGCAGGCGCTCGGCCTTGCCGGGCGAGGCGGGAGCGATGCGCAGATCGGCGCGTGCGAAGGCAGGCGAGCCCGCGATCTGCGCCAGCAGCGCCTCGGTGAGATTGCCATCGAGAGCGACTGTGCCCGAATAGGGCAGGTCCGCGCTTGCGAGTGCGCCGCCCAGGAGCGGGGTCAGGATTGCATCGCCGGCGGCCTCCAGCGAATGGGCATCGGCGATGGCGGCGATGAGCCCGCCTGCGCCTTCGATGGCCATGTAGGAATCGGTCGGCATGTGATCCATGCGGTGGACATGCTCCGTCACCATCCCCAGGGCCTCCGCCGCGCGCATGAGCTCGTCGCCCTCGGCGTCCTGGCCGAGCGCAGAGAGCAGCACCGGGCGCAGGCCGAAGCGCGAGAGCGTCGTGGCGATATTCATGGCCACACCGCCGGGCAGGCGGCTGATGCGCCCGGGCATGTCGTTGCCCTTGCGCATCTCGCGGGGCGAGCGGCCGATGATGTCCCAGAGCACCGAGCCGATGCAGATGATCTCTTGTGTCGCGGCTTTCATGCGCCTTCTTTGCCCCGTCTCGCGGGCGTTGGCAATCAGGCTTTCTCACCCGTCGAGCGGGGGTGCCCCGCCAGCGCGTTTAGTCGCCTCGATGTAAGGGGCGAGGCGTTCTGCCGCGTTGCCGCCTGTCGGCGGCGGGGTGAAATCGGCCAGCACCCGTTGCCAGATCCCCGTGGCGCGTTCGGCCGACGTCTGTCCGCCCTTGCCCGACCAGGTCTCGAAGTTAGACAGGTCGGCCACAAGCGGCGTGTAGAAGGCATCGGCGTAGCGCGACATCGTGTGCGCCGCCGCGAAGAAATGCCCGCCGGGGGCGACCTCTTCTATGGCCTCGAAGCCCATGTCATCGGGCGTCGCGGGCTCTGGCCGGCAGAGTTCGGCCACGGTTTGCAGCGCCTCGATGTCGTTGATGAATTTCTCGTAGCCGAAGGTCAGCCCGCCTTCCTGCCAGCCCGCGGCATGGACCGTCAGCGTCGCATTGGCCTGTAGCGCGGCCCAGAGCGAATTCGTGGTCTCCTGCGCGGCCTGCATGTCGGGTGCGTTCGAGGCCGCGCCGCAGGCCGAGCGCCAGGGCAGGCCGATATGCCGCGCGAGCTGGCCCGAACCGATCGTGCAGCGGATATGCTCGGGGGTGCCGAAGGCGGGCGAGCCGGACTTCATGTCGACGTTCGAGCTGAACCCGCCATACATCACGGGCGCGCCGGGGCGGACCAGTTGCGCCAGGGTGATGGCGGCAAGCGCCTCGGCATGTTGAAGCACGAGCGCACCCGCCACCGTGACCGGTGCCATTGCCCCGGCCAGGCAGAAGGGGGTGATCACGCTCAGTTGACCCGCGCGGGCGAAATCCATGATCCCCTGTGCCATGGGCATGTCGATCTGGCGGGGTGAATTGGTGTTGATCACGGTGAGCGCCCAGACGTCATTCGCCATGTCGTCATCCGAGAGATCAAGGCCCGTCTGGATCATCTCGAGGCTCTCGGCGACCTGCCGGTGCCCGCGGGCGTAGATGAACATGGGCTTGTCGCCGTAAACCATCTGGGCGCGCATCATTTCGTAGTGGCGCAGGTGCACCGGGATATCCTGCGGCTCGGCCGAGGGGCCGAAGGCGTGGATGACATCGAAGGATTGGTGCAGCTTGAGCGTTTCGGTAAAGCTTTCGGAGCTGCCGGGGCGGCGGCCGCGCAGCGCATCGGCGACGTTGGGGCAACCGGCGCCGGGGTAGAAGATCATCGCGCCGTCTTCGAACATCTGCTCGCGCGCCGGGTTGATCGCACGGATGCGGAACCGGGCAGGGGCCACGTCAAGCGCCGCGGCAACCATTTCGAGGCCGATGCGGACCATGTCCTCCTCGATCAGCGCGCCGCCCTTGGCGTAGATCTCGCGCGCTTCGGGCAGCAGGACCTTGACG
>JAWLEL010000053.1:0-10980 GCA_041686165.1 Lentibacter sp. | reverse complement strand
CGAGCTTGGCGGGCATATCGTGTCGGGCCATGTCGACGGTGTTGCCACGATCGTCGGGATGCAAGACGAGGGCGACAGCACGCGCGTCACCTTCGAGGCACCCGAAGAGCTGGCGATGTTCATCGCACCCAAGGGGTCGGTCGCGCTCAATGGCACATCGCTCACGGTCAACGAGGTGGAGGGGCGGCGCTTCGGCGTCAATTTCATTCCGCACACCAAGGAGGCCACCACATGGGGCCTCGCGCAGGTGGGCGACAGGATCAACCTCGAGATCGACACGCTCGCGCGCTACGTGGCCCGCCTGCGCGAGTTTGGCTGAGCCTCCTGTCATATTCGCGAAAGTGATTGCGTTTCGGAGCCTCATGATTAGGCTTGTCCCAAAGAGGGAGACACGCAATGACACTGATCCGACCGACACGCCGCGACATCCTGAAAGTCGCTGCCGCAATGCCCGCCTTCGCGCTGCCCGCCTCGGCGCAGCTCGGCGCGCCAGAGGGCGACAACCCGGGCTATTTCCGCTTCAGCATGGGCGATGTTAAGCTCACGATCCTCTCGGATGGCTATTTCTCGATGCCCACCACCGGGCTTGGCGTGAACGCGGAGCGCGAGGAGGTGAAATCCTTCCTCGAGGCGCATTATCTTGACCCCGAACAGGGCTATTCGCACACCAATCACCTGTTGATCGAGACCGGCGAGGCCAAGGTGCTCGTCGATGTCGGGTCCGGCAACCGCTGGTTCGACACGACGGGCCGGCTGGTGGAGAATCTCGACGCCGCGGGCGTTGGCATCGACGAGATCACCCACGTCGTCATCACCCATGCGCACCCCGATCACATCTGGGGTATTCGCGACGATTTCGACGAGCCGCTCTTTCCGCAAGCCGAGTATATCATGGGCGAGGCCGAGCATGATTACTGGAGGCAGGACGGGCTGGTGGACCGCGTCAGCCCCGAGGAGCAGCAATTCGTTGTCGGGGCGGTGAACTCGATCATGGCCGATGGCGTGGAGTGGACACTGGTGGGGGAGGGCCACGAGGTTGTCCCGGGCGTCAGCCTCGTGAACACGCCGGGTCACACGCCGGGGCATATGTCCGTGCGGCTCGACAGCGGCGACAAGTCGCTTCTCGCGCTGGGCGATGCGATGAGCCACGCCTGGACCAATTTCGCCCATCCCGGCTGGTTCAACGACTTTGACAGCGACGGTGCGCAGACCGTGCAGACGCGCAAGCGCCTTCTGGACATGGCCGCCTCCGAACGCGTCGCCCTCCTGGGCTATCACTTCCCCTTCCCGGGGGTCGGCCACGTGATGCGCGAGGGCGATGCCTATCGCTTCGTTCCGGCGCTCTGGCAGTTCTGAACCGGCGGCGCTTGCACCGGAATTCTGGTAAATTCCGGTCCGTTTTCTTGAAAGAAAACGCAAACGCCGCGTGCTTTGTGCTTTCAAGCCTTCCAAACCGCGCAGCGCCCTGCTAACCCGCAGGGCGCAAGGAGCAAGGCAGCCATGAGTGACACATATTCAAAGCCAGGCCCGCTCGAAGCGAGCCTGAAAGACGCGATTTCCCCGATCGAGGAGATCATCGCCGCCGCGCGCGCGGGCGAGATGTATATCCTCGTCGACCACGAGGACCGCGAGAACGAGGGTGATCTCGTCATCGCCGCCGAATTCGCCGATGCGGCGGCGGTCAATTTCATGGCCCTGCACGGGCGCGGCTTGATCTGCCTGCCGATGACTTCGGAGCGGGTCGATCGGCTCGGCCTGCCGATGATGGCGGTGAACAATTCCTCACGCCACGAGACGGCCTTCACCGTATCCATCGAGGCGCGCGAAGGCGTCAGCACGGGCATCTCGGCTGCTGACCGCGCCCTCACCATCGCCACCGCGATCAACGAGCAGAACACCGAGGCGGCCATCGCGACGCCGGGCCATGTCTTTCCCCTGCGCGCGCGGCGCGGGGGCGTTTTGGTCCGCGCTGGGCATACCGAGGCTGCCGTCGATATCTCGCGGCTCGCCGGGCTCAACCCCGCCGGGGTGATCTGCGAGATCATGCGCGAGGACGGCACGATGGCGCGCCTGCCGGACCTGATCGAATTCTCCAAGGCGCACGGCCTCAAGATCGGCACGATTTCCGACCTCATCGCCTATCGCCACAAGCACGACAACCTCGTGCGCGAGCTGCGTCGCGAGACAGTGCAGTCCGAGTTCGGCGGCGCATGGGAAATGCGCGTCTTTTCCGACGAGATCAGCGGAACCGAACATGTCGCGCTCATCAAGGGCGACATCGCCAGCCCCGAGCCGGTCCTCGTGCGCACCCATGCGCTCAACGAGCTTGAAGACGTGCTCGGCCTCGGCCCCAGCCCGGCGGGTGAGCTGCAAAGCGCCATGCGGCTCGTCGCCGCCGAGGGGCGCGGCGCCGTGGTGCTCTTTCGCGAGCCGCACCCCAAGCTCGACCTCGGCGAAGAGGACGACGGCCCGCGCATCATCAAGCGGACCGGGCTGGGAAGCCAGATCCTGTCGAACATGGGTCTGCGCGAGCTGATCCTGCTCACCAACTCGCCGCAGACGACCTATCTCGGCATCGAGGCCTATGGCCTTTCGATCGTCGGCACGCGGCCCATCACGGAGGAATGACGGATGGCCTCTTCGCAAACCCATTACTCCCTGCCGCGTCCCGAGTTCGACCGTCCGGTCAAGCTGCTGATCGTGGTCGCGCCCTATTATCGCGAGATCGCCGACAACATGATCGAGGGGGCGCGCACCGAAATCGAAGCCGTGGGCGGCAGCTTCGAGCTTGTCGAAGTCCCCGGCGCGCTGGAAATTCCGACGACCATAGCGATGGCCGAGCGGCTTTCGAATTTCGACGGCTATGTGGCCCTCGGCTGTGTCATCCGTGGCGCGACGACGCATTACGAGACGGTCTGCAATGACAGCTCCCGCGCGCTCCAGCTTCTCGGCCTGCAAGGGCTCTGCATCGGCAACGGCATCCTCACGGTCGAGAACATGGCGCAGGCCGAAGAGCGCGCTGATCCGGGCGATATGAACAAGGGCGGCGGGGCGGCCGCCGCGGCCTTGCATCTCGTCGCGCTCGCTCGTAAGTGGGGCGGCCAGCGCGGCGAGGTCGGCTTCAAGCCCGACGCCGAGGACATCCTGCTGGCAGGTGATAGCAAGGACACACCCACGGCATGACGCTCTCAGGCAACCAGAAACGCAAGATGAAATCGGCCGCGCGGCTCTATGCCGTGCAGGCGCTCTTCCAGATGGAGCACTCGGGCCAGACCACCGAGGCCGTGATGCGCGAATTCGAGACGTATCGCTTCGGGGAGCATTTCGAGGAAGGCGACATGATCGAAGGCGATCAGACGCTCTTCGAGAGCCTCGTGAATGATGCGGTCAACTACCAGTCCTCTATCGACCAGGCGACAGACCGCGCCCTTGTCGCCAAATGGCCGCTTGGGCGGATCGACCCGACGCTGCGCGCGCTCTTTCGCGCGGCCGGCGCCGAGATCGGCCAGGGCGCGGCGCCGCCCAAGGTTGTGATCTCGGAATTCGTCGCGGTGGCCTATGCCTTCTTTCCCGAGGGCAAGGAGGCGAGCTTCGTCAATGCCGTGCTCGACCACATGGCGCGCGAGATGAAGCCGGAGGCCTTTTAGGCCGCCTGCGCGCCGGCCCAACGCCGCGGAGCCCTTGGCAAGAGCCAGCATGCGCATTAGCTCTCTAGCATGAAACAGTTTTCTCTCCTCGATCTCGCATCGATCCCCGAAGGCCGCAGCGCCGCTGATGCCCTTGAAAACACGCGCGCTTTGGCGCAACTGGCCGAGGCGGAAGGCTATCACCGTTTCTGGCTGGCCGAACATCACAACATGCCCGGGATTGCCAGCGCGGCGACCGCCGTGCTGATCGGGCAGGTGGCCCGTGAGACGGAGCGCATCCGGGTCGGGGCGGGCGGCGTCATGCTGCCCAATCACGCGCCGCTTGTGATCGCCGAGCAATTCGGCACGCTTGCGACGCTCTTTCCCGACCGGATCGACCTCGGCCTCGGCCGCGCGCCCGGAACGGACATGGCCACCGCCCGCGCGTTGCGCCGCCACATGGCGCAGGGCGATAGCTTCCCGGCGGATGTGCAGGAGCTGATCGGCTATCTCGGCGAGGACACGGGCGCGCCGGTCAAGGCGATCCCGGGCGTGGGAACGCATGTGCCCGTCTGGATTCTCGGCTCGTCTCTCTACGGCGCACAGCTCGCGGCGGCGCTGGGGCTTCCTTACGCCTTCGCCTCGCATTTCGCGCCCGACATGCTCGAAGAGGCCCTCCATGCCTATCGCGTCGGCTTCCAGCCTTCCGCGCAGCTGGATGCGCCCTACGCGATGGTGGCCGCCGGGGTCTGCGCCGCCCCGAGCGATGAGGAGGCATGGTTCCTGCGGTCCTCGCAAATGCTGGCCTTTGCCAACCTGCGCTTCGGGCGGCCCGGCAAACTGCCCGAACCGGTGGAGGATATCACGGCGCATGTCCCGGAGCCCGTTCTCGCGCAGGTCAATCACGCGCTCGGCTGCTCCGCGACAGGCGCGCCAGAGACGGTGCGCGAAGGCCTCGAGAACATCATCTCGCGCTACGCGCCCGACGAGCTGATGGTCACCGGGATGATCCATGACCCCGTCGCAAGGCTGCGCTCCTTCGAGATCGTCGGGGGAATCCTCAGGGACCTGAAGACAGGCTGATCACCACATCTTTTCGCCAAAAAGCTCCAGCGCAGCGTCCGCCGCCCGCCACGCGCCAGAATTTTCCGCCCAATTCTCTTTGAAAGAAAATCGCCCGCTCAGCTTATCCGGCTGACGACGAACCCGGCCAGATCGCCGAGCAGGTCGCGCAAGGGGTGGTCGGGGAGCTTCGTTACGGCGGCCTGCGCCTTCTCGCCCCAGGCCAGCGCATCGTCGCGCGCCGCATCGAGCGCGCCATGGCGTGCCATGATCTCCAGCGCATGCTCCAGATCGCCCTCGCGCTGGTCGCCCTTCTCGATCACGCGGGTCCAGAAGGCGCGCTCCTCGGCGTCGGCCTGCGCCACCGCCTTGATCACCGGAAGCGTCAGCTTGCGCTCGCGAAAATCGTCGCCCACGTTCTTGCCCGTCGCGCTCGCCGCGCCCTGGTAATCGAGCAGGTCATCGGCGATCTGGAATGCGATCCCGAGCGCATCTCCATAGTCGAACAGCGCCTGCACCTGCGCCTCCGGTGCCCCGGCGATCACTCCGCCGACTTCCGTCGCCGCGGAGAAAAGCGCCGCTGTCTTTCCGCGCACCACCTGCAAGTAGATCGCCTCGGTGGTCGCCAGGTCCTGCGCCGCCGTCAGCTGGAGAACCTCGCCCTCCGCAATCGTCGCCGAGGCATTGGCGAGAATGTCCAGAACCCTGAGCGAGCCGGTTTCGACCATGAGCTGGAAGCTGCGGGAAAAGAGATAATCTCCCACCAGGACGGAGGACTTGTTGTCCCACAGAAGGTTCGCCGTGGGCCGGCCCCGGCGCTTGTCGCTTTCGTCCACGACATCGTCATGCAGAAGCGTCGCCGTGTGGATGAACTCGACAGTCGCCGCCAGGTGCACATCATGCGGCCCGTCATAGCCGCAAATCTCCGCCGCCGCGAGCGTGAGCATGGGGCGCAGCCGCTTGCCGCCCGCCTCGACGAGATGCGCCGTCACCTCGGGGATGCGCGGGGCATGCTCAGAGGCCATGCGCTCGGCGATCAGCCGGTTGACGGCCTGCATCCTGCCGTCCAGATGCGTCGCGAGCCTTTCATGTGGTTTGCCGGTGATCTCGTTCAAGCCTTCACACTCCCGTGCCCCATCTCGACAAACGCGCAAAGATGGGCATATTCGCTCTATGAAACAGCTTCTTAGAACCACCGACCCAACTGAACTTGCATTTGCACAAGCGCTGCTTCAGGGCGAGGGTATAGCCGTGTTTGAAATGGACGTAAACATGAGCGTGCTCGAAGGCTCAATCGGCATTTTGCCGCGGCGATTGATGGTGGCCGACCGCGACCATGCCGCCGCCGCGCGCGCACTAAAGGACAACGGGCTCGACCCGCTCTATGAGTGAAGAGCTGACGCAAGATGGCTTTCTCGGCGGGCGCCTGGCGCTCTGGCAGCCGAGCAAAGGCTACCGTGCGGGTGTCGATCCCGTCTTGCTCGCCGCCAGTGTCGAGGCGCGGCCGGGCCAGAGCGTGCTTGATATGGGCTGCGGGGCAGGGGCGGCGGCGCTGTGCCTTGCCGCGCGCGTCGGAGAGCTCGATCTGCACGGGCTCGAGCTGCAACCCCTATACGCAAGATTGGCGGCGCGGAATGCGCGGGAAAACGGGCTCGCGTTCACGCTCCACGAGGGCGACATCGCCGCCATGCCCGCCGCCCTGAAGGCGCGGCGCTTCGATCACGTGATGACGAATCCGCCCTATTTCGACCGCGCAAGCGGCACGGCCGCGCGCGATGCGGGCCGCGAGACGGCCCTCGGCCACGCGGATCTGACGGGCTGGCTCAATGCCTGCGCACGTCGGCTCGCACCAAAGGGCTGGCTCACGCTCATTTGCCGCGCCGAACGCGTCCCCGAGCTGCTGGCGGGGCTGCCGGGGCATGTGGGATCGGCCCAACTCTGGCCGATTGTCCCGCGCAGCGGCCGCGCCTCCCAGCTTGTCCTGATGCGGGCGCGCCACGGCGGGCGCGCGCCATTTCGCCTGCATGCCGATCTGGTCATGCATGACGGGGACGCCCATGAACGCGATGCGGAGAGCTATACGCCCGAAGTTCGCGCCGTGCTCAGGGATGCGGCGGCGCTGCCGTTTCCGAAGAATTGACGGCATTTTTCCGCCGTGACTTCGCATCTGCAGCGTGACAAGCGCGGCGGGCTGTGCTCGGATGGGAGGGCACATGAAAAGAAGGAGACTGCCATGAGCTTGAGTTCGCATGTCGAAGAGCTGAAGAAAAAACACCAAACTCTTTCAGACCGCGTCGAGGAAATTCAGAAATCGCCAGGATCTTCGGATCGGGAAATCGCCGAACTCAAGAAGCAGAAGCTTCGTATCAAGGAAGAAATTTCGAGGCTGGAAGCGGACGCGTCCGCCTGACACGCCGAAAACGGCACAAGACAAAGCGCGCGAGGTTCCCCTCGCGCGCTTTTCTGTTCCGCGGACAGCTCAGTCTACACGAAGAACTGCGCGCCGTTGGCCGATATGGTCGACCCGTTGATGAAGCCCGCATCATCCGAAGCGAGGAAGGCGACGCAACGTGCGATTTCCTCGGGCTCGCCGAGGCGGCCTGCGGGGATCTGGCTGATGATGCTTTCGCGGACTTTCTCGGGCACCGCCATGACCATCTCGGTCGCGATATAGCCCGGGCAGATCGCGTTGGCGGTGATGCCTGCGCGCGCGCCTTCTTGCGCGAGCGACTTGACGATGCCGAGATCGCCCGCCTTCGTCGCCGCGTAGTTGACCTGCGCGAACTGGCCCTTCTGGCCGTTGATGGATGAGATCACGATGACACGGCCGAACTTGCGCTCACGCATGCCGGGCCAGACGGGGTGCACCGTGTTGAACACGCCGGTGAGGTTGGTGTCGATCACGTCTTTCCACTGGTCCGGCGTCATCTTGTGGAAGGGCGCGTCGCGGGTGATCCCCGCGTTGGCGACGACGACGTCGATCGGGCCGATCTCGTCCTCGACGCGTGCAATCCCCGCCGCGCTCTCGTCATAGTCGGCGACGTTCCACTTGTAGGTCTTGATTCCGGTTTCCCCGGTGAACTTGGAGGCCGCCTCGTCGTTGCCGGCATAGGTTGCGGCGACATTGTAGCCTTCCGCCTTGAGCGCCTTTGAAATCGCCGCGCCGATGCCGCGTGAGCCGCCTGTAACCAATGCTGTTCGTGCCATGTTGCTTGTCTCCTCCAGGGTTGTCTTGGGTAATGGTGTTACATTTGCGGGAAGGGTGGCGCAATATTATTTCAAGGTCAATATGCCGCAGATGCAAAAAACTCCACAAAAGCAAACAGGGGCGCCGTTTCGGGCACCCCTGGTCCGCTCAATTCATGTGAATTGCCGTCAGGGGCGCTCGACGCAGAGCGCAACACCCATGCCGCCGCCGATGCACAGCGTGGCCAGGCCCTTCTTGGCGTCCCGGCGCTGCATCTCGAAGAGCAGCGTGTTGAGCACGCGCGCGCCCGAAGCGCCGATCGGGTGGCCGATGGCGATCGCCCCGCCGTTCACGTTGACGATCTCCGGATCCCAGCCCATCTCCTTGTTGACGGCGCAGGCCTGCGCGGCGAAGGCCTCGTTGGCTTCCACGAGGTCCAGATCGCTCACGCTCCAGCCCGCTTTCTCCAGTGCCTTGCGGCTGGCGTTGACGGGGCCGACACCCATGATCGCCGGGTCGAGTCCGGCGGTGGCGTAGGAGGCGATCCGCGCCAGCGGCGCGATGCCGCGCTTCTCGGCATTCTCGGCGCTCATCAGCAGAACACCGGCCGCGCCATCATTGAGGCCCGAGGCATTGGCGGCCGTGACGGAGCCGTCCTTGGCGAAAGCCGGGCGCAGCTTCTGCAAGCTTTCCAGCGTCGCGCCGTGGCGGATGTATTCGTCATCCTCGACCACGGTCTCGCCCTTACGCGTCTTGACCGTGAAAGGTGTGATCTCGTCCTTGAACTTGCCCGCCTTCTGGGCGGCTTCGGCCTTGTTCTGCGAGGCAAGGGCGAATTCGTCCTGCTGATCGCGGCTGATCTGCCACTTCTCGGCGACGTTTTCCGCCGTCTGGCCCATGTGATAGCCGTTGAACGCGTCCCAGAGGCCGTCTCGGATCATGCTGTCGATGTATTTCACATCACCCATCTTGGTGCCCGCACGCAGATGCGCCACGTGGGGCGAAAGCGTCATGCTTTCCTGGCCGCCCGCCGCGATGATCTCGGCATCGCCGAGCTGGATGTGCTGGGCGCCGAGTGCGACGGCGCGCAGGCCCGAACCGCAGACCTGGTTGATGCCCCAGGCCGCGCTTTCGATGGGCAGGCCAGCGTTCACATGTGCCTGGCGTGCGGGGTTCTGGCCCTGTCCGGCGGTCAGAACCTGGCCGAGGATGGTCTCGGACACCTCGCTCTTGTCAACGCCCGCGCGCTCGACAAGGGCTTCGAGCACGGCTGCGCCGAGGTCATGGGCCGGTGTATTGGCGAATGCGCCGCCGAAGGAGCCGACGGCTGTGCGTGCGGCTGAGGCGATTACGATATTGGTCATGTGATGGTCCTCCCAAGTGGCCAGGCTGAAGCGGACTCAGACGGAGTGCGCCGCATGTCGCCGCGAGGCATACAGTATTTGCCGCAGCGCGGCAACTGGCAGGGTGACGCGGTGATGGCCGGGGCTCAGGCCGAGCGGCTTTGGGCCATGGCGCCACGCCCCCAGACGGGGCGGACGGTGGGCGCGGCGAAGTAGTACCCCTGGAGGCAATCGACGCCGAGCGCGGAGAGAAAATCGGCATCTTCGGCAGTCTCGACGAACTCGGCGACCGTGAGCATGTCGAACTGCTTGGCGATAGCCACGAGCGCGGAGGTGAGCACCTGGTTGTCGGCGTCCTGCGCAATGCCGCGGATGAACTGCCCGTCGATCTTGAGAATGTCGAAGTAGAAATCGCGCAGGTAGCGGAAGGATGTATACCCGGCCCCGAAATCATCCAGTGCGAAGCTCACGCCCTTGGCATGGAACTCGGCCATGAAATTGACCACGAGCTCGGGCACGGTCATGGCCGAGCTTTCGGTGATCTCCAGGATCAGCCGCTCACCCACGGTGACATTGCGCTTGAGCCCCTGCCGCAGTGTGCGCATCCAGCGCGGATAGCCGATGGAGCGGGCTGACATGTTGATCGACAGGCGCAGCTCGGGCTGGCGCGCGAGGGTGCGCAAGCCCTTTTCCAGCGCGACGCAGTCCATGATTCGGCCAAGCTCCATCTGCTCGATCTCCTCGATGAAATCGCGGGCGGGAATGATCCGGCCGGTCTCGTCCATCACCCGCAGCAGCGCCTCGTAGAACGCGGTGTTCTCCGGCGCGCGGGCCTGCATGATCGGCTGGTAGGCGAGCAGGACCTGTTTGCTCTTCAGGGCGGCTTCGACCATCTGCAGAACCGACCTGTCGCGCATCTCGACCGCGTGGTCGAGCGGTGTCGAGGCGGTGTTCGCTGCCTTGTGCTTTCGCCGCATTCCGTTCATTCTCAAGCTCCTGCCAATCATCTGCCTGCTCAGGGTTGCCGCAGATTCGCTAAGAAGCACTTAAACCCGGCCTTTGTCTAAAAATCGCAGGGTTCCATGACACGGGGTGAGAAATGACGCAAAGATGCGGCTGGCACGGAGATGATCCGTTCTACATCAAGTATCACGATGAAGAATGGGGCGTGCCCGAATTCGACAGCCGCGCGCTCTGGGAAAAGCTCGTTCTCGATGGCTTCCAGGCCGGGCTGAGCTGGATCACGATCCTGCGCAAGCGCGAGAATTTCCGCGCCGCGTTCCAAGGCTTTGCCCCCGAAGTCATTGCCGGATGGGGCGCGGCGGAGGTTGCCCGCCTTCTGGAGGACGAGGGGATCATCCGGCATCGCGGAAAGATCGAGGCGACCATCACCAACGCCCGCGCCTATCTCGAGATCGAAGCCGAAGAGGGCTTCTCGGACTATTGCTGGAGCTTCGTCGGCGGAGCCCCGATCCGGAACAGTTTCGCGCAGCTTTCCGACGTGCCCGCCCAGACCGAAATCTCCCGGGCTTTTTCAAAGGATTTGAAACGACGCGGCTTCAAGTTCTGCGGCCCGACGATCGTCTATGCCTGGATGCAGGCCTGCGGGCTGGTCAACGACCACCTGACAGGGTGCTTTCGCCATGACGAGGTGTGAGCGGCCAGACGCGCAAGCCAGGGGGCAGCGGCTGCTGGGCGGGACGAAACTGCTGTTCGTCTTGCCCTGCTCATTGACGGCTTCCATCCTCGGAGGGGACTTTTC
>JAWLEL010000407.1:0-2551 GCA_041686165.1 Lentibacter sp. | reverse complement strand
GAATAGGCAGGGTCAGATCGCCTCGCAGGTCTGTCTCAAGGGGTGGCCACATGCCGTGGAACCGGTGGCCACATCATCGTGGAATCCGTGGCCACATGTTCGTGGATTCGATGGCCACATGCGCGTGGAATACTCACAGATCCCAAGGCCCCGGCTGATCTCCGCACTTCCCGGGGCTGTCCGACTTGCCGCGACCTGGCGTACCGGGCTTCCCGGGAATTCCTTGATCCGGCTTTGATCGCCGGGTCTGCCTGGATGACGCGCGGGCACTGTGATCGTCCTTCGCCGAGGCCCCGCCGTCGGCGCGCATGCTGAGACCGATTCGCTTGCGGGCGATGTCAATCTCGGTCACGCGGACCTGCACCACGTCGCCGGCCTTCACCACCTCATGCGGATCCTTCACGAACCGGTCGGCGAGCTGGCTCACATGGACAAGGCCGTCCTGGTGCACGCCGATGTCGACGAAGGCGCCGAACTGTCGCGCCGTCGTCGAGAAGCCTGACCGCCGCCGCGACCTGGGGGGCGGTCGCTCCGATCTCCTGACCGATGGCTCGGTTCATGCGGCTCGTGCGATCCATGTCAGTCCTTTCGTTCCCTCACGCTGGGTCCAAATTATCATGACCCAGCCGCAAGGATGCCGTGGCGGGCCTGCCGCTCGATGAGAACGGACTCTAATCGTCGAGCGGGAATCCATCAAGCGGGATGAGGCTCAACTTCGGCCGCCCAAGGTGCTGCACGGGCCAGAGCTACCGGCCGTCCCGAGGGATCCGCTGTCAGAAAGGACACTCGACCCGCGGCCCCTCATCCACCGTTTCCAGCTGCGCACGATCAGGATCAATCAGCGACGAACCTGTCCAGGTCTGCGCCTCACCCACTCCATCAGGACATCGACGACATAAACTTGCTCTTGTTCCGAGAGCGCCCGACCCCCCGGGATACCGTGCCACTTCGCCAGGCAGGACCGGCAGCAGGTCGCCGTGGCATGCTGCGCAATGAAAACAGGATGGCCGCGCATCGGCGTCTGCCTGCCGTCATTTCGGGGTTGCGCGGGGGCGAGCCGCCGGGCGACGAAATCAGCCGCGTGCGACCGGATCACGTCCAGCCCCTTCGCCTCCAGGTATGTCTGCTCCTTCTCGCCGAGACGAAACCGCGCGCGAAAGGCCGATCGCGCGAGGCGGTCAAGGAGCGGGCCCGGATCCCGCGCCATCATTCCAGCCCACGCACCCAAGCGGCGGCCCGCTCGGCCACCCGACGAAGATGCGCCTCCCGGGTCTCCGCGTTGACCCGCTTGCGCGGCTTCAGGTCATGGTCGCCATCCCCCAGCCAGAAGAGCTCGATCCTGTCGGAAAGCTTGTAACCTTCAACTTCCCCGCGGGAGCCGAGCTTGTCGCGCGTGCCCTGGCAAATCAGCGTCGGGGTCTTGATCTCGGCGAGGTGGCCAGTGCGCAGTCGCTCCGGCGTTCCCGCCGGGTGGAACGGGTAGCCGAGGCACAGAAGTCCCGCGACCAGGCCTTCGTCCCAAAGCTCGTCGGCGATCATGCTGGCGACCCGTCCGCCCATCGACTTGCCTCCGATCACCAGCTTCTCAACCTGTCCAAGCTCGTCGATCGCGGCCCGATACTCGTCCATGAGCGTCTCGATCTTCGGCGGCGGCCGGCGCTTGCCTCCATTCCGCCTCTCGGCCATGTAGGCGAACTCGAACCGTGCCACCCGGCAGTGTCGCGCTGCAAGCTCGGCCGCGACCTGCTGCATGAAGCCCGAGTCCATCGGTGCGCCGGCGCCATGGCAGAGCAGGATCGTCGGCTTCCCAGGCTCCTCGCCATCGAAGATAAACGGCATTCGCTTCTCCACCCAGTTTTGGTTCCGGATGCCAGTCCTTCGGACGGAATGCGAGTCAATGTAAAGCCGGCCCATTGCGGCCATTTACGATGCCTTCCCAATGCTGCGGTGCGGCCCGTCGAAGCGGCCACTCGTGCATCGCGCAGCATTTCATCGACTGAATCGTAAGTCATCGGAGATTCTGTGGAAAAACACCTGTTCGCGAGCGCAGAAATAGCTGCTCAAAATCCGGCGCAAACGCTTTTCCTTTCAGGCTTTTTGCGTTTGCTGCGGTGCGGGAAAGATCTTCGCCAGCTTTCGGAGGTTTTGGGCGGTGGCGGCGAGCAGGAATTCGTCGTTTGCGCCGCATGTGCCAAAGCGGTCCGCCAGGGCCGACGCAGGCGCGTCACTGGCCTGAATCGCCGCTCGGGTCTTCGGCGTCATCGCTGCCAGCTCGTGAAGATGGATCAGCATGGCCTCGCCCTCTCTCGAATGTTCCGCAGAACCGATCTTGCCATGAACACCGCGGATCGCCGACGTTCTGTGTGATCATCCGGGATGAAAAAAAGGCAGCCTCTTGTCGTGGCCTTGCGGTCAAGACCGATGGATTCTGGGAGATAATCTCGTGCTGAGTTGCTCCGCACACTGATCTATGTTAATTCGCACCGAATTGCGACGGCTTAGGCTTGGCGGTGTCGGTAGACCATTACCCGAACAGATAGGAATGCAATGA
>JAWLEL010000052.1:0-11030 GCA_041686165.1 Lentibacter sp. | reverse complement strand
CCTTGGGTGCGCGGGATTTCAGCTCTTCGCGCAGCTCCATGAGACGGGTCACGTAGCGCACGGCATATTCCGCCGCGTTCACGCCGCGCTCCGGTGCGGAGCCGTGGCCTTCGAGCCCGGTGAAACGCGTGGTGTATTCGCAGCAGCCCTTGTGCCCCTCGACGATGCGCATGTCGGTGGGCTCGCCGATGATGGCGACCGCCGGCTTCAGTTCCATGTTGCGAAGTTCGTCCACGAGCGCCTGTGCGCCGATGCAGCCTGTCTCCTCGTCATGGGTGAAGGCGAAGTGCAGCGGGCGCTTGAGATCGAGCTCGGCGTATTCGGGAGCCATGGCCAGAACGGCGGCGATGAAGCCCTTCATGTCGCAGGTTCCCCGCCCGTAAAGGAGCCCGCCCTTCTCCGAAAGCGTGAAAGGATCGGTCCACCAATCCTGGTCTTCCACGGGCACGACATCGGTATGCCCCGAAAGGACGATGCCGCCGTCCATGTCGGGCGGCCCCAGCGTGGCGAAGAGGTTGGCCTTGGTGAGCGAGGCATCGTTCACCAGATTGACCTGCGCGCCCAGGTGGCCGAGGTAATCGGCCACGTAGGCGATCAGTTCGAGGTTGCTCTCGGTTGAAACCGTCGGAAAGGCGATCAGTTTCTCGAGGATCTCGCGAGTGGTATCCAGCTTGCTCATGGTTTCACATACATCTGGCGCGGGCGGTTGCAGAAGGTTTCAGCGGGGCCTTCATCTCGGATGAGGATCGACTCGGTGATCTCCAGACCCCAGTCATCCATCCAGAGGCCGGGCATGAAATGGAAGGTCATGCCGGGTTCGAGGACTGTCTCGTCTTCGGCGCGCAGGCTGATGGTGCGCTCGCCCCAATCGGGAGGGTAGCTCAAGCCGATCGGATAGCCGCAGCGCGCGCCGCGCTCGATCCCGGCCCGCTCGAGCGGGGCGGCGAGCGCATTCGCGATGTCGCAGGCGCGGTTCCCGGCGCGGGCGGCTTCGAGGCCGGCTTCCAGCCCTTCGGCAAGCGCCGCCTCGGCGCGCTTGAAGAGGTCGGTCGGCTCGCCGAGATAGATCGTCCGGCTCAGGGGTGTGTGATAGCGCCGGTAGCAGCCGGATATTTCGAAGAAGGTGGCTTCGCCTTTCTCGAAGGGGCGGCCATCCCATGTCAGGTGCGGGGCGGCGGCGTCGGAGCCGGAAGGCAGAAGCGGTACGATGGCGGCATAGTCACCCCAGTGCCCATCGGCGCCCCGGATGGCATCGCGCTGCACCTCGGCGACGATTTCGTTCTTCGGCACGCCCGGCTCGACTCGTTCCACGAGGCCGTCGATGATCTTCTCCGAGATCTTGGCTGCTCGGCGCATGAAGACGAGCTCTTCCTCGGATTTGACGCCGCGCTGCCAGTTCACCAGCGCGGTGGCATCCACGAAGGTCGCCTTGGGCAGCTCTTCAAGGAGGGTCTGGAACGCCTTGGCGGAGAAATAGTAGTTGTCCATCTCGACACCGATGCGCACGTCGTCCTTGCCGAGTGCCTTGATGCGCCCTGCGAGGTCCTGCATCGGGTGGCGCTCGCTGCTCTGGACGTAATTGTCGGCGTAGCTGTGGACATTGGCGTTATCCATCCAGACCGTGCGAAGCGCGCCGTTGGCGTCCTGGCCCCGTCCCCACCAATGCGGCGCGCCCTCCTGGGCGAGAAGAACGCCCTGGTGCACATAGAAGGACCAGCCGTCATAGCCGGTGAGCCAGGCCATGTTCGAAGGGTCCTGCACATAGAGAAGATCGATTCCCGCGCGCTCCATGGCGGCTCGGGTGAGCGAGATGCGACGGGCATATTCGATCTCGGAGAAAGGCGCGCGCTCATAGTTCATGGGTGTATCCGTCTGCTGCTGTTGGAATCCGGGTGATCTGGCTCCGAGTTTGAGCCTTCGTCAAGAGCGGGAGCGAAGCGAAATGCCCTTTTTTGCGACATCGAGCTCAAAACGCGGTCACCTGGCCTCGATTCTTTTTCGTGTCTCTGGCGTTCACGAAAGCTTGAAGCGTCGCTTTGTGCTGTAAAATGTCGCAAATAGAACTATAATGGTCGTCCTAGGACAGGGGTAGGCGCGCTTCTCGGGGAAACTTCGTCAAGTGAAAAAAAACAAACAATCGGTTGCAACTTGGGGCAACTCTACGCTTAGATGCACGCAATAAGCGGCCAAGCCGCATATAAAGACAGGGAGCCTCGATGGCTAACACAGACAATTCCGATGCGTTCGTCGCTTTCGAACGCGTTCAGAAAAGCTATGACGGCGAGACGCTCGTTGTCAAAGATCTCAATCTCACGATGCCTCAAGGCGAGTTCCTCACGATGCTCGGGCCCTCCGGGTCGGGCAAGACGACTTGCCTCATGATGCTTGCCGGTTTCGAATCGGCAACGCACGGGGAAATCAAGATCGACGGTGTGAGCATCAACAACATCCCCCCGCACAAGCGGGGCATCGGGATGGTGTTCCAGAATTACGCGCTCTTTCCGCACATGACGATCGCGGAGAACCTGAGCTTCCCGCTCGAGGTGCGCAAGATCGGCAAGTCCGACCGTGAACAGAAGATCAAGCGCGCGCTCGACATGGTCGAGATGGGTGATTTCGGCGGACGCCGTCCGGCGCAGCTTTCCGGCGGTCAGCAGCAGCGTGTCGCCCTGGCGCGTGCGCTTGTCTTCGAGCCCGAGCTTGTCCTCATGGACGAACCGCTCGGCGCGCTCGACAAGCAGCTGCGCGAGAAGATGCAGTTCGAGATCACCGACCTTGCGCACAACCTCGGCATCACGACAGTTTACGTCACGCACGACCAGACAGAGGCGCTGACGATGTCCGACCGCGTGGCGGTGTTCGATGACGGGCGCATCCAGCAGATCGATCCGCCCGATGTGCTTTATGAAAGCCCGCAGAATTCCTTCGTGGCGCAGTTCATCGGCGAGAACAACACGCTGCAAGGCACCGTCAAGCAGATCCAGGGCAAGCAATGCCTCGTGGAGCTCGACAACGGCGAGGAGATCGACGCCGCACCTGTGAACGTGAACAAGGTGGGCGAGCGCACGACCATCTCGATCCGCCCCGAGCGCGTCGAGTTCAACAAGGATCGCCTGCATGCGGATGCACATACGCTCAAGGCGGAAGTCCTCGAGTTTATCTACATGGGCGACATTTTCCGCACGCGTCTGCGCGTTGCGGGAAAGGAAGACTTCGTCATCAAGACGCGGAACGCGCCGGACCAACGGCGCCTGACGCCGGGCGAGCAGATCGAGATCGGCTGGATGCCCGAGGATGCGCGCGCGCTTGATGCTTGAGAATATCACGCGGCCCCTATCATGCGGGCTGCGATGATTGAGACGCCTTTGCCATATGCCCGAAAGGCTTAGGTGGGACCAAATCCAACGGGCAAAACATGGGAGAATGCAATGAAATTCACCAAGACACTCATGGCAACAACGGCGCTGACAATGGTCGCTGCTGCTGCCGGTGCCGACGACCACATGGTAGACGAGATGACGATCGTCTCCTGGGGCGGCGCCTACTCGAACTCGCAACAGAAGGCTTACCACGAGCCCTACATGGAAAAGACCGGCGTCAACATCATCAACGATGAAAGCTCGCCGGAGGCCGTGGCCAAGCTGCGCGCGATGGCCGAAGCCGACAACATCACATGGGATGTGGTCGATGTGCTCGCGGCGGATGCGATCCGTCTTTGCGACGAAGGCCTGGCCATGGAAATCGACCCTGACGAGCATCTTGCCGATGCGCCGGACGGCACCTCGGCCGAGGATGACTTCGGTGACCTCCTGGTCTCCGACTGCTTCATCCCGCAGATCGTCTATTCGACGACGGCGGCCTACCGCCCCGACCTTCTGCCAGAGGGCGCGCCAGCTCCCGACTCGATCTGCGCGTTGTTCGACACCGAGACATATCCCGGCAAGCGCGCACTTGAGAAGCGCCCCATCAGCAACATGGAATGGGCGTTGATCTGTGATGGGGTTGCCAAGGATGACGTCTATGACGTTCTGGCAACACCGGCAGGCCAGGACCAGGCCCTCGCCAAGCTCGACACCATCAAGGACGATGTGATCTGGTGGGGCGCGGCCGCCGAGCCGCCCCAGTTCCTTGCTGACGGTGAAGTCGTCATGGGCACGTCCTACAACGGCCGCTGGTTCTCGGCGATCGAAGAGCAGGATCAGAACTTCGAGATGCTCTGGGACGCTCAGGTCTTCGATCTTGACGGCTGGATCATCCCCGCTGGTCTTTCCGAAGAGCGCAAAGCGCGCGCTCTGGACTTCATCATGTTCGCGACGGACACGCAGCGCCTTGCCGACCAGGCCGCCTACATTTCCTACGGCCCGGCCCGCGCATCCTCGGCGCCGCTCGTAGGCAAGCACGCGGAGCTCGGCATCGAGATGGGCCCGCACATGCCGACGGCCCCGGAAAACAGCGAGAATGTCATCGTGTATAACTACGGCTTCTGGGCCGACTATCGCGACGATATCGACTCGAAATTCCAAGCTTGGCTCTCGCAATAAGCGTAGCTGACGGAGGGGCCGCGCCGCGGCCCCTCCACCCCCATTATTCGTTAGTCACTTTGAAAACAGACAAGACCAAGAACGAAAACAGGGTCAGACGGGGACGAAAATGAGCGATGTAACCGACGCAACCACGGCGAAGCGTGGGCCGACGCCCGATGATGCGCTGCGCATGGCGGATGCCAAGCAAAGCGGGCCGGTGCTCTCAGCCGACGGCACGCCGCTCAAGAAGAGCCTGCGCCGGGCGCTCCGAATGGAGAAGCTGCGGGCTCTGGCGCTCATCGCGCCGCTTCTGATCTTCGTAACGATCTCCTTCATCATTCCGATCGGCGAAATGCTCTTCCGCTCGGTCGAGAACCAGATTGTCGAGGACACCCTGCCCAACGCGGTGCGCGAGCTGCGCCAGTGGGAAGGCTCGCAGGAGGATCTTCCGCCCGAGCCTGTCTTCGAGGCCATGTATTTCGATATGTTCGCCGCGGCGGAAGCCAAGAAGCATACGCGGCTCGGCTCCCGGCTCAACTACGAAGAATCCGGCATGTCCTCGCTCTTTCGCATGTCGGGGCGCAAGCTCGACGACCTTGCTGATGACTACCTGGACGCGCTCGAAGCCATCGACCCCGATTGGGAAGAGGGCTCTGTCTGGTACGAGATGATGTCCGGCGGGGGAGACGTCGCGCGCGACACTGAGCTGTCCAGCCGCATTGTCGGGCAGATTTCGAACCTTGAACAATCCTTCCTGCCTGACTTGAATGCCTTTGCGCCGTCCCGGGAGATTTCCGAGCTGTTGCCCAAGACGGCAGAGGCCTATACGAACTTCGCTGTCTTCGAGGCACTGGTCGATGAACGTGACATCACCGACCGAGACCCCTGGGAGAGCGTCTATCCCGCACTGATCGCCGATATGAAGACCGCCGATGTGGCGGGATATGACGGCCCGCATGCGGACATGCTGCGCGAGCTCAAGGCCAATATCGACGACTTCGAGGCGCCGGATTATCAACAGGTCTTCGCCGGGGTCGCTGACGCTTGGGCCGTGCCGGAAACCTGGGCGACCATCAAGGCCCATTCGGTGCGTTACACCAACGGCTATTTCCTCAACGCGATCGACATGAAGCGCACGCCGGATGGCGCAGTCTCGCAGCCGGAGAACAGGCAAATTCTCGTCACGCTCTTCCAGCGCACGCTCAAGATGAGCCTGATCATCACCGGAAGCTGCATCCTGCTGGGCTATCCGATTGCCTGGATCCTGGCGAACCTGCCCAGGGGCAAGGCCAACCTTCTGATGATCCTCGTGCTCCTGCCCTTCTGGACATCGCTTCTGGTGCGAACGAGCGCGTGGAAAGTCATGCTGCAACAGCAGGGTGTGATCAACGATACGCTCGTGTGGCTGGGGCTTGTGGGGGATGACTCCCGATTGATCATGATGAACAATTCGACCGGCACGATCATCGCGATGACGCATATCCTGCTGCCGTTCATGATCCTGCCGATGTATTCGGTGATGCAGACGATCAACCCGAGCTATCTGCGCGCGGCCAAGAGCCTCGGCGCGACGAACTGGACGGCCTTCTGGCGGGTCTATTTCCCCCAGTCCATCCCGGGTATCGGCGCGGGCTCCATCCTCGTGTTCATCCTTGCGATCGGCTACTACATCACGCCTGAAATCGTGGGGGGCACCGATGGTGTCTTCATCTCGAACCGGATCGCCTATCACATTTCCAGCTCGCTCAACTGGGGCCTCGCGGCCGCGCTGGGCTCGATCCTGCTGGCGGTGGTTCTCATTCTCTACTGGGCCTACGACAGGATCGTCGGCATCGACAACGTCAAGCTGGGGTAACGGAACATGGCTGCACTTACACCGATCTACCAAAAGCCCTTCTGGCTTGTCGCGCTCTCCGTGGGTGGCTTCGGCGCCTTCTTCGGGCTCGTCGTCGGCACGGCGAATGGCAACGGGCTTCTGGGCCTTTTCGTCGGGGCGCTGCTGATGGTCGTGCTGGCATGGGGCTATCTCAACCTGCTCAAGAACGAGGGCAACGCGCGCGGCATCACGCTGGCGATCGGCGCTGTCGCCGGCTTCTCTCTGGGCGGGCTGCCCGGGGGGATCATCGGGGCGATCTTCGGCGCGGTCGGCGGCTGGCTGATCTACTGGGTGCACGAGGGGCGCTACCGCGCCTTCCTGCCACCTTATCTCACCTGGTTCCAGGTGCTCTGGCACTACGGGTTCCGCGTGATCTGCGCGCTGATCTTCATCTTCCTGATCACGCCGATCCTCGTTGTTCTGCCGCTGTCGTTCAATGCGGAGAACTTCTTCACCTTCACGCCGGAAATGCTGCGTTTCGATCCTGAAGGCTACTCGCTCAAGCACTACCGGGATTTCTTCTCTGATTCCGATTGGCAGCGAAGCTTCAAGAACTCGCTCATCATCGCGCCGATCGCGACAATCATCTCGGTCAGCCTCGGCACGCTGGCGGCCATCGGCCTCAGCCAGGCGCATGTGCCCGGCCGCCGCGCGATCATGGCGATCCTGATTTCGCCCATGATCGTTCCGCTCATCATCTCGGCGACCGGCATGTTCTTCTTCTACAGCCAGATCGGCAACTGGATGGAAGGCACATTGGGCCTCGACAAGACCTTCGTGGGTTATGTGAAGGTCATCCTCGCGCACGCCGTGCTCGGCATTCCCTTCGTCATCATCACGGTGACGGCGACGCTTGTCGGCTTTGACCGCTCGCTCACCCGCGCGGCGGCGAACATGGGGGCAGACCCTGTGACAACCTTCTTCCGCGTCCAGATGCCGCTCATCCTGCCTGGGGTGATCTCGGGCGGGCTCTTCGCCTTCATCACCTCCTTCGACGAGGTGGTCGTCGTTCTCTTCGTCGGCTCGGCGAGCCAGAAGACGCTGCCCTGGCAGATGTTCACCGGCCTGCGCGAGCAGATCAGCCCGACCATCCTCGCCGTGGCGACGATCCTCGTGGCGATCTCGATCGTATTGCTCACCACGGTGGAACTTCTGCGCCGCCGCTCCGAGCGCCTGCGCGGCATGAGCCCGGGCTGAGCCCTTGGAGCTGCGCGGGATCACCGCCGTTGTCACCGGCGCGGCCCGTGGGATCGGCGCGGCGCTTGTCCGCGAGCTGAAGGCGAGGGGGGCGGCCCATGTGGCCGCGTCCGACATCAGCGAAGACGTGCGGCAGGTGGGCGCGGACAGCAGCCATATCTGCGATGTCAGCGACGCGGGTGCCATGCGCGAGATGATAGAGCAGATCGAGGCGGAGCATGGGCCGATCACGCTCTTCTGTTCGAATGCCGGGATCCTCAACGGCTATGACGACAGCTTCGCGAACGCGGCGGGCGCAAGCGCCGAAGACTGGCAGCGCGCCTGGGACGTGAACGTCATGGCCCATGTCCATGCGGCGCATGTTCTGCTGCCGAAGATGAAGGCGAGGGGTGGGGGGTATTTCCTGCAGACGGCCTCGGCGGCGGGCTTGCTGAACCAGATCGGCAGCGCCAGCTACGCGACGACGAAACACGCCGCCATCGGCTTTGCGGAGAACCTCGCGATCACGCATCGCGACGATGGCATCCGCGTGTCGGTGCTCTGCCCGCAGGGCGTGGACACGGACATGATCCGCGGCGAGGAAGACCACCCCGCCGCGCTCGACGGCATCCTGAGCGCGGAGGCGGTGGCCGGGGCGGCCATGGACGGCGTGGAAGCGGAGCGTTTCCTGATCCTGCCGCATGAGACCGTGGTGAGCTACATGCAGATGAAGCTCGACGATTATGACCGCTGGATCGGTGGCATGGCGAAGCTGCAACGCAGATTCCGGGCCTGATCGAGCGCAAGATTGTTCTGGCGCGTCAGGCGACGCTGTGGCTTCTTGCGGCGAGGTGAGATCAAGGAGGAACCATGTCAGAGGCAGAGACGTATCGCGCCAAGATGAAAGAGGTGCAGAAGGCGCACCGCGCGCGGCAGGGAGAGCTGGAAGACCCCGAAAAGGGCCTCGTGCTCGTGCACACGGGCAACGGCAAGGGCAAGTCGAGCTCGGCCTTCGGGGTGATGGTGCGCGCGCTCGGCTGGGGCCAGCGCGTGGGCGTTGTCCAGTTCGTGAAGGGCAACTGGATCACCGGGGAAAAGCAGTTCTTCGACAAGCTTGGCGGTGTCGATTGGCACATGATGGGTGAAGGCTTCACCTGGGACACCCAGGACAAGGAGCGCGACCGCATGGCCGCCGAGGCGGCGCTGGCCAGGGCGCACGAGATGATGGAGAGCGGCGATTATGACCTCATCGTCCTCGATGAGGTGAATATCTCCCTTCGTTACGACCAGGTCTCTTCCGAGGCGGTCCTCGCGGCGCTTGAGGCGCGCGATGCGAAGACAGGCGTGATCCTGACAGGGCGCGACGCGCCACAGGAGATCGTGGATTACGCCGATCTGGTCTCGGTCGTCGAGGAGGTGAAGCACCCTTACAAGGCCGGGATCAAGGCGCAGCGCGGCGTGGATTTCTGATTTCGAATTGTGCTTGCGCACAATCCGACCGGCTGGGGGGAGCGCTGCTCCCCCCAGACCCCCCTCGGGATATTTCGAGCAAGAAAAAAGGGTGTGGGACTCCGAGCTTGAAGTCGCAATTCCTTGATGATTCCGCTCCGTGGCGATCGATCCGAAGTCGGTCGCGGGCGGCTGCATGACCGGAGCTTGCGGCTCGTATCAGATTGCCGTGGCGCTGTCGTGCCTAACATATCCACGAAGGTGAACTTGCCATTCTGGTCCGAGGCTTGTTGAATGCTCCTGTCGGACGGAGGCACATCACCATGAAAGAGCGACAAAAAATGAATGCCTTCGACTGGTTCATCGGCGCCGGTCTGCTCGCTGTGGGCCTTTATCTCGGGGTGGCCATCGGCGAATTGCTCAGCCTTGATGGCGTGGCGTTCTGGGGCGCGATCTTGTACATCTTCGTGCCCTTCACGCTCGTTTTCGTGCTCATTCTGTTGGCTGATAGGGTGATCGAGCGCGGCATATGGAAAGCGTTCACGCTGAAACCTTCAAGGCCGCGCAAGAAGCCCGCGCCGCTTGCGCTCCTGATGAGCCTGCCCCTGGGGCTGCTCATCGGCGTGGTCGGGGCGCAGTTCGGCTTGACCGAGCTGCTCTTGTAGAGCGGTGGCCAGCCGTCAGCTCCGCACCAGTTTCTCGTAGGCTTCGGCGATCTCGCGGGTCAGCGCGCCGACTTCGAAGGTGTACTCCCCGATCTGGCCGACGGGTGTGACTTCGGCTGCCGAGCCCGTGAGCCAGCATTGCTCGAAACCGTCGAGCTCCTCGGGCATGATGTGCCGGACATGGACCTTGATGCCGCGCTCTTCGAGCATGCTGATCACGGTCTGGCGGGTGAGGCCGTTGAGGATCGAGTCGGGGTCGGGGGTGTGAACCTCGCCGTCCTTCACGAAGAAGATGTTCGCGCCTGTCGCCTCGGCGACATATCCGCGATAGTCCATGAAGAGCGCATCCGAGCAGCCCTTGGCCTCGGCGGCGTGCTTGGACATGGTGCAGATCATGTAAAGGCCCGCGGCCTTGGCCGATGTCGGGATCGTCTCGGGCGAGGGGCGCTTCCACTTGGCAATGTCGAGCTTGGCCCCCGCGAACTTGGCATCTCCGTAGTAGCTGCCCCATTCCCAGGCAGCGACGGCCATGCGCACGGGGTTGCGCGCGGAGGCGACGCCCATGTCCTCGCCCGCGCCGCGCCATGCGACGACGCGCACATAGGCGTCTTCAAGCCCGTTCGCATCGAGCACCGCGCGCTTGGCGGCTTCGATCTCGTCCACTGAATAGGGAATCGGCATGTCGAGCAGCTCGCCCGACCTGAGCAGGCGCTCCGAGTGCTTGCGGCTCAGGAAGATCTTGCCCTCGTAGCAGCGCTCGCCTTCGAAGACCGAGCTGGCATAGTGCAGCGCATGGGAGAGGACATGCACATTCGCATCGCGCCATTCGACGAGCTTTCCGTCGAGCCAGATCTTGCCGTCGCGGTCATCGTAGCCTGACATTCCTTGTTCCTCCCCCGGTCCATGTCAAAGGTGCGTGATTTATGTCCGAAGTGGACATAAAGTTACGTCAAAACTGGGATTCGCTAGCAGTTGCGGGTTGGAGTGTCAATAAAGCTGACATAAAGTCGCTGAAACACGAAGGCCACGGGTGAACCACATGTCAGATTCCATCGGAGGCGAAAGCCTGCTGTTCCTGACCGATGAGCAGCTTCAACAGGGGATCGAGGCGATGTTCTTCGCCTATCGCGGGTTCACCGCTGATCCTGACCTCATCCTGGAAGAGTTCAATCGCGACCTCGATCAGAGTTATGGGCGCGCGCATCACCGCGCTGTTCATTTCATCGGCAGGGCGCCGGGCACGACCGTCAACAACTTGCTCGAGATCCTTGGTGTCACCAAGCAATCACTCAACCGTGTGTTGCGCAGCCTCATGAAAGATGGGCTTGTTGAGAGCAAGGT
>JAWLEL010000406.1:0-2560 GCA_041686165.1 Lentibacter sp. | reverse complement strand
GTAAGAGGCCACGAGCATGAACCCTTCTGGCGCCACCAGCTCCTCCCCGGTCCTGTCGATCATCAGGGTGCGGCGCGTGTCCGTCAGCGGGTGCAGCACGACCGTCACATCCTTGCGGGCCTCGACCACCTCGTCGAGATAGCAAATGCCCCCTTCGCGCACCGCGCGGGTGAGCGGGCCATCCACCCAGACGGTCTCGCCGCCCTTGAGCAGGTAGCGCCCGATAAGATCGGCTGCGCTCAGATCATCATGGCAGGCCACGGTATAGAGCGGCTTGCCTGTCTTGGCGGCCATATGCTCGACGAAGCGGGTCTTGCCGCAGCCGGTCGGCCCCTTCAGAAGAAGGGGCAAACCGTTGTCATGGGCCGTCTCGAACAACTCGCATTCGCGGCCCGTCGGCTGATAGAACGGCAGGGTCGGTGTGGTTTGCATGTTCATGGATCACTCTCCGGGGACAGGGTTGGCCGAGCCGGGTTCGATAAGCTCGCGCTTGCGAACGACCAGCATCGAATAGATGAACAGGATCGCCCCGATCACGACACAGGCACCGGCTCCGAAGCGCATCAGGTAGAAGACCGACAAGCTGTCCTGAACTTCCATGTAATAGTCACCGATCACGCGCTGCATATGCGTCTGGATGGTGCCTGCGAAGGTCAGAACGAAGGTCATGAAGGCCATGCCGCCGGTCATCAGCCAGAAGCTCGCCATGTTGAGCACCTGGTTGTAGGGCGCACGGCCCCGCAGCATCGGCATCGCGTAGGTGAACACCGCGAGGTTGAGCGCGACATAGGCGCCGTAGAAGGCAAGGTGGCCGTGGGCAGCGGTGATCTGCGTGCCGTGGCTGTAGAAATTCACCCCGTGCAAGGTATGCAGGAAGCCCCAGACACCCGCGCCGAAGAAAGCAACGGTGGAAGACCCCAGAGACCAGAGCAGCGCCGCCTTGTTGGGGTGGTTCTTGCGGCCCTTCCAGACCATGACGAAGGCGAAGGACATCATCAGGAAGAAGGGGATCACCTCGAAGGTCGAGAAGATCGAGCCGACCCATTGCCAGTAGCCCGGCAGGCCGATCCAGTAGAAGTGGTGCCCTGTGCCGAGAATGCCCGAGAAAAGCGCCGTAGCGACGATGACATAGAGCCATTTTTCCACGACTTCCCGGTCAACGCCCGTGAGCTTGAGGAGCAGGAAGGCAAGGATCGCCGCCATCACCAGCTCCCATGTCGCCTCGACCCAAAGGTGCACGACGAACCACCAGTACATTTTATCAAGCGACAGGTTGTCGGGATTGATGAAGGCGAAGATCCACAGGAGCGACAACAGCCACATCCCCATCAAAAGCACATTGGTGATCGCGGTTTTCTTGCCCGCCAGCACCGTCATGGAGATGTTGAGCAGGAAGATGAGCGCGGCCACGAGAATGCCGAACTTGACCCAGAGGGGCTGTTCGAGGAACTCGCGCCCGCCATGAATCCCGACGAGGTAGGACCCGACGGCGCCGAGCGTGCCGACGAGCAGGATGATGAGCTGGATATAGGCCAGCTTGACCGACCAGATTTCACGCTCGCTTTCCTCTGGAATGAGGTAGTAGGCCGCACCGAAAAAGCCCAACAGAAGCCAGACGATCAGCGCGTTGGTGTGGATCATGCGAATGATGTTGAAGGGCACGAGCTCGGCCAGGAAGTTCGGCGAGACATAGACCCAGCCGGCCAGAAGACCGCCCAGCACCTGGATGGCGAACAGGGCCATTGCCGAGACGAAGTACCAGTAGGCGACGGATTGTGATTGATATTTCATTTGTAAGTCTCCTCAACCTGCATCGTTGGGCGGCCAGCCCTGGGTGTCTGTCTGATCGGCCCAGCGCAGGAATTCAGCCAGCGCGCGGGTTTCTTCTTCAGTCAGTTCGAAAAGCGGCATCTGGCGGCGGCCCTCGATTCCCGAGGGCTGGGCTTTCATCCAGCCGTCGAGGATCTCGTAGGCGCCCTCGGGGTCGTCCATGACGCCCCAGCGTGTCATCACGTTGCCGACCTCGGGCGCGAAATAGGCACCTTCGCCATGCAGGCTGTGACAATTGATGCAGGAATGTTCCTCCCAGACGTGCTTGCCTTTGCGCACGGCGTCGCTCAGGTCCATGCCGGCCGTCGAGGTGGTCACCACGTAGTAGTGCGAATGGGCGGTCATCACCGCGAAGACCACGACAAAGAAGATCGAGCCTCCGTAGAAGATGTTGCGCGCCCGTGATTTCGTCAGAATTTCAGCCATGCGTCGGCCTCCTTGAATGCGGGATGGCCTTTGCTAGCGCGCGCTGCATGGTCGAAGTTTGCTCCAGCGCAACCTTTGGCGCGATCGCGCCGCTAGAGTTGGAGCGGCACAGGAGATACCCCATGCGCAAGCGCCTAGACGATCCCGACCTGCCTCTCTCCGAGCTCATGGAGCGTTGGCCCGAGACCATCCCGGTGTTCCTGCGGCATCGCATGATCTGCGTCGGCTGCCTGATCAACCCGTTTCACACGATCGTCGACGCCTGCGCCGAATACGGGCTGGATGAAGAGCTGTTCATCGCCGA
>JAWLEL010000051.1:0-11201 GCA_041686165.1 Lentibacter sp. | reverse complement strand
GCCCCAGAGTTCGAATCAATGAAATCCAGCACCAGCGGGCGGATGTTGTTGCGCCAGCTCTTGCCTGCGAAGATGCCATAGTGGCCTGCGCCGGGTTCGAGATGCGAGGCTTTCTTCTCGTCGGGCAGGCCTGTCAGCAAATCGAGCGCGGCGACGCATTGGCCGGGCGCGGAGATGTCATCATTCTCGCCTTCGACGGTCTTGACGGCGACCGTGGTGATCTTGCCGATATCGACCTTGTGGCCATCCACGACGAATTCATTGCGGGCGATCTCGCGGTTCTTGAAGATGCGGTCGACAGTGGAGAGATAGAACTCGGCCGTCATGTCCATCACGGCGAGATACTCGTCGTAGAACTTGTTGTGCTTGTCGTGATCGCTGGCCTGCCCATGGGCGACGCGGCTGATCTGGTCGAGGAAGGCCTTGCTGTGGGTTTCGGCATTCATCGACATGAAAGAAGAAAGCTGGAGCAGGCCGGGGTAGACCTTGCGGCCCGCGCCCTTGTGCTGGAAGCCGACCCGCTGGATCATCGTCTCCTCGAGCTGGCCCATGGTTACACGGCGTCCGAAATCGGTCACATCCGTCGGCGTTGCATCGGGGTCGATCGGGCCGCCGATAAGCGTCAGCGTGCGCGGCTGCGCGTCCGGGTCCTGCTCGGCGAGATAGGCCGTGGCGGCGAGGGTGAGCGGGGCGGGCTGGCAGACGGCGATCACATGGGTGTCGGGGCCGAGCTCGCGCATGAAATCGACAAGGTAGAGCGTGTAATCCTCGATATCGAACTTGCCGGCCGAAACGGGAATGTCGCGCGCATTGTGCCAGTCGGTGATGTAGACCTCGCAATCGCGGATGAGGCTTTTCACGGTCGAGCGCAGGAGCGTTGCGTAGTGGCCCGACATGGGGGCGACCAGAAGAACCTTGCGCTTGGCCGGTTTGCGGCCCGCGACTTCGAAATGAACCAGATCACCGAAGGGGCGCTCCACGACGGTCCTGGTGTTCACGAGGTGATCGCGGCCATCTTCGCAAGTGAAGGAGTCGATGCCCCAGTCCGGCTTGGCGACCATGCGCTGGAAGCTGCGTTCGGTCACTTCTCCCCAGGCGGCCATCCATTGAAACGCAGGGTTTGGCACCATGGCGAAAGCAGGATAGGATGCGAATGAGAGCGCAGTCGCGCCGAGCCATTGATTGGTGTTACGCACCGTTTCCATGAGGTCGTAGCTCATCATGTATCGCATCGGCTGTCCTTTCGGGACTGTGCTTGATCCCGGGCTTGCCCCTGGGTCAGGCGGTTTGTCGCATCGCAGCAAAGCGCAGGGCGTTTATGCTGCATGGCAGAAAAGTTAAGGGATAATTGTTAAGATGACAACTCAAGACGATGTCGCAAGTGAAAATCTTGACAAGATGCAGGAGAACCTCAAGCGCGTCGAGGAGTTGACGCAGCGTCTGATGGGGGTTCTTGGCGCGCGCAAGCCGGTGAACCCTTCACTCAACGCGCCCTCGCCGGAGCTCTTCACCACGGCGGCGGCCAATTACTGGGCGGAGATGCTGGAAAATCCCCAGCGAATCTACGAACATCAGCTCGAATACTGGGGCAAGTCGGTGACTCATTTCATGGAGGCGCAGCAGGCCTTCATGAAGGAGGGTTTCGCCGCCCCCGAGGACGAGACGCCGACCGACAAGCGGTTTTCCAACCCGCTCTGGCAGAGCCATCCCTATTTCAACTTCGTCAAGCAGCAATACCTGATCAATGCCGAGGCGCTGCGCAAGGCTGTCGAGGATGTGGACGATCTCGAGGAGACGGACAAGCGGCGGCTGCATTTCTTCTCGGAACAGATCATCGACATGCTGGCGCCGACGAATTTTCTCGGAACCAACCCTGACGCGCTTGAAAAGGCCGTCGAGACGGACGGGGAATCGCTCGTCAAGGGGCTGGAGAACCTCGTGGCCGACCTCGAGGCCAATGACGGTGAGCTGCTGGTCAAGCTGGTCGATGAAAGCGCCTTCGAGCTGGGCGAAAACGTGGCGACGACGCCGGGCAAGGTCGTCTACCGGAACAAGATCATGGAGCTCATCCAGTATGCGCCCGCCACCGAGGAGGTGCACCGGACGCCGCTTGTCATCTTTCCGCCCTGGATCAACAAGTTCTACATTCTCGATCTCAAGGCGCAGAACAGCCTGATCAAGTGGATCGTGGAGCAGGGCTATACGCTCTTCGTCGTCAGTTGGCGCAATCCGGGGCGCGCCGAGGCAGATTTCGGCATGGGCGATTATGTCGAAAGCGGCATTCTCGAGGCGATCCGCGTGATCAGGGAGATCACCGGAGAGAAACAGCTCAATGCCGTGGGCTATTGCATCGCCGGCACGACGCTGAACCTCGCGTTGGCCTATATGAAGGCCAAGGGCGATACCTCGGTCAGATCGGCGAGCTTCTTCACCGCGCTCACGGATTTCTCCGAGCAGGGAGAGTTCACGCCGTTCCTTCAGGATGATTTCGTCGACGCGATCGAGGAGGAAGTGGCAGAATACGGCGTGCTGCGGTCCGTCATCATGTCGCGCACGATGAGCTTCCTGCGCTCCAATGATCTCGTCTATGCACCCGCGATCAAGAGCTACATGATGGGCGAGACGCCCCCGGCCTTCGACCTGCTCTACTGGAACGGCGACAGCACGAACCTGCCCGGCAAGATGACCATGGAATACCTGCGGGAGCTTTGCCAGAAGAACGCCTTTGTCGAGGATGGGCTGGAGCTTCTGGGCGAGCGGCTTCATATCAGGGATGTCACTGTGCCGACTTTCGCAGCGACCTGCGAGAGCGATCACATCGCCGCCTGGCGCGATTGTTACCGGGGGTTCATGCAGTCCGGCTCGCGAAACAAGACTTTCATCGTGAGCCAGTCGGGTCATATCGCGGGGATCGTCAACCCGCCCTCGAAGAAGAAGTATGGCCACTACGTGAACACGGACCTGCCCAAGACGCCGCAGGACTGGTGGGACACGGCAAGTTTCCATGAGGGAAGCTGGTGGCCGCGCTGGGATGCCTGGCTCAAGAAGCGCTCCGGCAAGATGGTTCCGGCGCGCACGCCCGGGGCGGGCGGCTACGAGCCGCTTTGCGATGCGCCTGGCGAATATGTGGTTGAAAAGCCTGTCGTCTGACGCATTTGCAAGTGCGAATTTATTGTGACAGCGTCAAATGCTGCAATGCAGCATAATGTTAATTTAATAAAATCAGAGGCTTGCTGTATTGGAGTGGATTTATGCTGCGATGCAGTATTTTCTCTTGATTTTCTGCAGCGCAGCATTTATATCTTCTCTCAGACGCGACAAACCAATGGCCCGGATCTATCCCTCGGATCTCCACCAGGGCCGCAACCGAAAGGTAGAACCAATGGCTAAGACACAAGATTTCACAGCGACCATGAAAGACATGATGGGCGCATTCCCCGTTGACACGAAAGCCTTCGAAGACGCTTTCAAGAGCCAGGCGGAGATGAGCGAGAAGCTCTCGGCCGTTGCTCTCGACGCGGCTGAGAAGTCGGCGGATATCTCCACCAAGTGGACACAAGACACGCTCACCAAGATGGGCGACATGTCCAAAGCAAAGGCCGAGCCCGCTGACTACGCCAAAGCCGTCACCGATTTCGCTTCGGCACAAGCTGAAGTTGCTGCCGAGAACATGGCCGCCTTCGCTGAAGTCGCGAAAAAGGTTCAGCTCGAAACCGTCGAACTGATGATGGCCGCCGGCAAGAGCGCTTCGGAAGACGCGACAGCCGCCGTCAAGAAAGCCACGGACGACGCGACGAAAGCCGCCAAGAAAGCAACGACGGCCGCAGCGTCGAAGTAAGCTGAGGCGTCAAGGAACAGAGGCGCTCCCATTCCTCCCTTCAGGGAGCGCATCTCACCGGAGCGGGCCATTGCGGCCCGCTCTTTCTTTTTGTGCTGTGCTCGCGTAAGCTGCACTGCAGCGCGGCACTCTGGGAGGAACCATCTTGGCTGAAAAAGACAAACCACTTCTTATCAAGCGATACGCAAGCCGCAGGCTCTACAACACGGAAACGAGCGATTACGTGACCCTGGAGGATATCGCGAGTTTCATCCGCGAGGGGCGCGAAGTTCAGATCGTCGATCTCAAGACAGGAGATGATCTCACCCGCCAATACCTCCTGCAGATCATCGCCGAACATGAAAGCCGCGGCGAGAACATGCTGCCGATTTCCGTGCTCAACGACATCGTGCGCAGCTACACCGACAGGGCGACCAGCATGATGCCGCAGTTTCTCCAGAGCAGCTTCGACATGTTCCGTGAGGGGCAGAGCAAGATGATGGAGAACATGGACGCGATGAACCCCATGGCCAAGATGCCGGGCTTCGATGCTGTCAAGGCGCAGCAGGAAGCCTTCATCAAGGCCATGACCGGGGCGGGCATGGCGGCTGGCTCAGCGCCCGCCAAGGAGCCGGAGGAAACCCGCGAGGCTGCCGGAGAAGACAGCGAGGAGCTCGACGAGATAAAGTCCGAGCTGGCCGCGCTGCAGGCCAAGCTCTCCAAGATGGGCAAGTAAGGGGTCATGGCTGACGGCGCGGGGCGGATCACGCTTTGGGGGGTCGAGGTGTTCATCGCGACTGCCGAAGAGCGCTCGATCACCGCGGCGGCGCGTCGGCTGGGGGCCAGCCCTTCTGCGGTGTCACAACAGCTCACCAATCTTGAAGGCGCGATGGGCGTCACGCTGCTCCAGCGTAATGCGCGCCCCGTGCTTCTGACGCCCGCAGGCGAGATGTTCCGCCGCCGCGCGCAGAATATCATCAACGAAGCCGAACAGGCCAAGGCCGAACTCGCCATGCGCGATCTGTCGGCTCTGACGCGGTTCCGGCTCGGGGTGATCGAGGATTTCGAGGTTGATGTCACACCTCAATTGCTCACCCAGATGGCAGGGGAACTCAAGACCTGCCAGTTCCTGCTCGAAACGGGGGCCAGCCACTTCCTTTACGATCAGCTCGATGCGCGGGCCCTGGATGTGATCGTCTGCGCCGAAATGGGCGCGCAGGCGGACTGGATGGAGGTGCACCCGCTCCTCGAAGACGGTTTCGTTGTCGCAGCCCCCAAGGGCGCGATCGACCCTGACGGTGATGTGCTGCGTCAGCTCAAGCGTCTGCCCTTCGTGCAATACAGCGCGCGCCATCACATGGGCCGGCTGATCTCGGAACATCTCGCGCGCCAGAACCTGCGGCTCGCGCACCGCTTCGAGCTTGACAGCTACCTGGCGATCATGGCGATGGTCGGGCAGGGCGCGGGCTGGACGATCCTGACGCCGGTGGCGCTCATGCGCGCGCGGCGCTTTGCGGCGAAGGTGGATGTCTTCGCGCTGCCCTTCGAGCCGCTTTCGCGGCGGATCAGCCTGACGGCCCGCGCGGGCATCCTTCAGGACATGCCCGGCCAGGTGGCGGCCAAGCTACGGCCCGTGCTCGAGGAGACGGTGCTGCGTCCGGCGCTTGAGGCCTTTCCCGAGACGAAAGAGGCGATCAGCCTGCTTTGAGCCGTGGCTCGGCTTTCACTTCGGCGGCGGCTGCGACAAGTGCGTTGCTGATGGCGTCAAGGTCGGGCGTTGTCAGCCGCGCGGGCAGGCGGGTGTCGCAGGCACGCATCAGCATCGCGCGCGTGCGCGGCAATTCACCCGGCGCTTCGGGCAGAAACTGCCAGTTCCAGAAGGCGCGGGCATTGTCACGGCTCAGCCCGAAAACCTGGACCTTGACCCCGCGCGCTGCGGCGGCATCGGCGAAGGCGCGTATCTCGTCCTCGCTCATGTCCTCGAGATTGAACTGGATGGAATCGGGCGCGCGCTCCTCAGGACCGAGCTTTTCGGGAACGGTGATCCAGGGGCTGCGGTCAAGCTTGATCGCGGTATAGTCGTGGTTGCGGCGGCCATCATGGACGCGGCGCTCGACATGCCCGAGCTGTGGCCGGATCACGGCGGCCGAAAGGTTCGACATGCGCAGGTTGTAGAGCGGCAGCCTGTTCTGCCACCGTGCGAAGGCCGCCTCGAGCGCTTCGTCGGCGCCGGAGATATGCTTGGACCAGTTGTGCTCGTAGGCGCCCGACATGATCACGGCGCGGGCCACGAGATCGGCGTCGTCGGTGACGAGAATGCCGCCTTCCCCCGCGTTGACGAGCTTGTAGGACTGGAAGGAGAAGCAGCCAACACGGCCGAGCGTGCCGATCTTGCGGCCATGCCACGTGGTGCCCAAAGAGTGCGCCGCATCCTCTATCACGGGAATGCCGCGCGCCTCGCAAAGCGCCATGATCGCGTCCATGTCCGAGGTGTGGCCGCGCATGTGGCTGATGATGACGGCGGAGATGTCGTCCTCGAGCCTGGCGGCGAAATCCGCCATGTCGATGCGGTAGTTCTCGCCCACTTCGCAAAGAACCGGCACGCAGCGTGCATGCACGATCGAGGAGGGCACGGCGGCGAATGTGAAGGCGGGAATCAGCACGCGCGCATCTCTTGGCAGGCCGAGCGCTTCCAGCGACAGGAACAGCGCAGCAGAGCATGAGGAGACGGCGAGGGCGTAGCGCGTGCCCATGAACGCGGCGAACTCGGCCTCGAGCAAGGCAACAGGTGCATCCTCGGGTGCGGTGTAGCGGAAGAGATCGCCCGATTGCAGCAGCCGGTCGATATCCGCGCGCGCTTCGGCAGGGATGGGTTCGGCATCGTAGACCGATGCGGCGGGAAGCGTGTGCTGGGCCATGTTCAGAAACTCCGAAAGCTACTTTCGGAAATCCTTAACACAAGCCGCGGCAGAATCAAATGCCCAAGAAGCCTGTGCTTTCTTCTTGCCTGAAATATCCCGAGGGGGGTGCGGGGGGAGCCGCGCTCCCCCCGCCCGGTCGGATTTTCGCGCAGCGAAAATTCGAAACCGGGAAAGCTCAGCCGTCCGGCACGATCAGCACCAGCCCGTCCAGCCCGTCCGAGGCGACGATCTGGCAGGACAGCCGGGAACGGTCCTCGCGCGGGGCCTCCGTCGCATCGAGCATCGCATCCTCGAAATCGTCCTGCTCGCCGGTCTTCCCGGCCCAGGCGTCATCGACATAGACATGGCAGGTCGCGCAGGCGAGATTGCCGCCGCATTCGCCGATCACGTTCGGCACGTTATTGGCGACGGCCGCTTCCATCATGTTCGTGCCTTCCGCGACATCGGCAGATATTTCGCTTCCGTCGGGCAGTTTCCAGGTCACTTTCATCGGGGTCTCCGTTCATACGAAGTGAACGTAGAAATCGCGCAGGCCATCGCCTTCGAGGTCGCGCGTTTTCTTCACTTCCTTCTCTTTCATGAAAATATGGTTGGCGCAGAGCATCTCGCCCACCGCCGCGCACAGCTCGGTATCGGCCTTGAGATCCCTGACCGCGCCTTGCAGGTCGGCGGCGCAGCTGTCTTTCGCGTCGGTCTTCTCGAAGCCGTCGCCCGTTTCCATGGCAGGCAGCTCATAGCCTTTCTCGACGCCCAGGAGCGAGGCTTGCAATACGGCGGCAACGGCCGTGTAGGGATTGGCGGAGGCGTCGGCCATGCGGTGTTCGAGCCGCGCCTTGGCGCCGCCTTCCGAGCTGATCCGCGTGGTCACATTGCGATGATCGCCACCCCAGTTCTTCCAGAAGCCCGAGAGCGAGCCGGGCTGGAGCCGCTGGTAGCTGTTGGCCGTGGGCGCGATGAGCCCGGCGAGGCCCTCGTGATGATGCAGCACACCGGCGAGGCAGCCGCGCGCCAGATCGTTCATGTGCTCGGGCCCGCCGCGCTCGCCCGAGGAGAGGGCATTCTTGCCGTCATGGCCGATGAAGGAATAGTTGATATGCATCCCCGAGCCGCCGGCCTCGGCAATCGGCTTTGGCAGGAAGCTGAGCAAGACGCCATGTTCCAGCGCGATCTCGCGGGCCATGAGGCGAAAGAGGACGATATCGTCCACGGCCTTGAGCGCATCATCGAAGGTGAGCGTGTATTCGAACTGCGGCGTATCGAACTCCGCCGTGATCATGTCGATGTGAAAGCCGAGGCGTTCGGCCTCTTCCCAGATCGCATCGTTGAAACGGAGCGGATCGGCAAAGGGCCCCGTCCCGTAGACGACGCCGCCAGGGCTGTCATAGGGCACGATGCGCCCCGTTTCGTCCGTCTGGAGGGCGAAGGCTTCCAGCTCGATCCCGACCTTGGGCGTGAGCCCCTTGGATTCCCAGGCCGCGATGGCGCGCTTCAAGGCGCCCCGCGGGCAGAGCGGCAGCGGCGCGCCTTCGTCGTCGTAAAGATCCCCGAGAACGATCTTGGTGCCTTCGTCCCAGCTTTCACGAATGTCCTGCGCCTGCCAGCGCAGCTCCATGTCGGGCAGACCTTCCATCATCATGGCGCCGGGCGCCGGGAGCAGGTCCTTGTCGTAATGCACTCCGAAGGTGGAGCGGCAGAACCGCGTGTCGCTGTTGGCGATCTTGGACGCGGGCAGGTATTTGCCACGCATGATGGACAGGTGATCGCAAAACAATGCGCGCAGTCGGTTGGTCATGTCTTTCTCCCTGTCGGCGTCTGGCGCGCCGTGTTTCGTGCGGTGTTTCGTGCCGTGGTCGACATCGGTGATGTTAGGCCCTTTTGATCCGGACGGGCAATTTCTTGATGCCACCGACGAAGTTCGAGCGCAGGAACTCGTGCGGACCGTCGGCCTCGATATGGGCAATGCGCTTGGCGAGTTCCTGGAAGAGCACCCGCACTTCGAGCCGCGCCAGCCACATGCCGAGGCAGACATGCGGCCCGCCCTGGCCAAAACTGACATGGCGGTTGGGCTCGCGCGCGAGGTTCACGCGGAAGGGATCGTCGAAGGCGGCCTCGTCGCGGTTGCCCGAGGACCACCAGAACAGCACCTTGTCGCCCTCGCGCATGGTCTTGCCGTGGGCTTCGAAATCCTGCGCGAGGGTGCGGCGGAAATAGAGCGCGGGCGTGGCCCAGCGGATGATCTCGTCGGGCGCCGTGGCCCAGATATCCTCGCTCTGCATCTGGCCGAGAAGCTCGGGCTGATGGCACATGGCCTGCATTCCGGCGGCGATGGAATAGCGCGTGGTGTCGTTGCCCGCGGCGACGAGCAGGCAGAAGAAATTGCGAAATTCCTCCTCGGTGATCGTGTTGCCGTCCTTGTCGGGCTGGAGGATCATGTGCAGCACGCCCTCGGTATCCCCGGCGGCTTCCTTATCGGCCATGAGCTCCTTGGCATAGACATAAAGCTCCGCCCCGGCGGGGGAGTTGAAGGGCATCATGCGAAATTCGTCGGTCTCGAGCTTGTCGAGCACATGGTCGGTGAAGTCCGGATCGGTATTGGCGATGAGCGCATCGCCCTTCTCGACAAGCCAGGGCAGGTCCTTGTCGGGCAGGCCGAGGATGCGCCCGAGCATGCGCATGGGCAGCTCGCGGGCAATGGACTTCGTCGCATCGAAGCTCTCCTCGGCGAGCGCCTCGTCAAGGATTTCGTCACACAGAACGCGGATATCCTCCTCGAACTGCGCGATGACCGGCTTGGAAAAGGCCTTGGCGACCTTGATGCGTGTTTTCATGTGCTCGGGCGCGTCTGTCTCCTGGAAGGTGCGGCGGGCGAGGTATTCCTCGTGGCTCTGGTCCTCCATGCGGATACCGCGCGCCGAGGAGAAGACGGCCGTGTTGCGGTTCATCTCCATGATGTCGGCATGGCGGGTGATCGACCAGAAGTCCTCGCCACTCGGGTAGGGGGTCCAGTGGACCGGGTCTTCATCGCGCAGGCGCTTGAAAGTGTTGTGCGGGGCGCCTTGGATGAAGGTGTCATGGCTCGTCAGGTCGGCGTGGCCGTCGTCGGTGGGGGTCCAGACTGTCATGGGGCAGCTCCCGCTTGTCATTCAATTGTTAAGTATATTATAAGTGAGTTAGAATATGTAAAGAAGAATCTCGGAGCCCCCATGCATATCGCCGTTCTTGTGACCAATACCGATGAAAGCGACTTCGCGCAGGCCTGGCCGAAGGACGGCGAGAAATTTCCCGCGATGATGCGCAAGGTGCGGCCCGACTGGAGCTTCGAGGTCTTTCTCGTGAAGGATGGAGAGTTCCCCGCAAGCCTCGAGGCTTTCGATGGCGTCATGATCACCGGATCGCCCCATTCCGTGAATTCCGGCGATGCATGGGTCACGCGGCTCCTTGATCTGATCCGCGAGATTGCCGCATCGAGGCTGCCCATGTTCGGTGCCTGTTTCGGCCATCAGGCCATCGCCATGGCCCTGGGCGGGCGCGTCGGCAAGAACCCGGGCGGCTGGGTGCATGGGCTTGTCGATGCGCAGTATCGCGACGGCACCTCCCTGGCGCTCTACGCTTCCCATTCCGAGCAGGTGACACAGCTTCCCGAAGGCGCCGAGGTGATCGCCACGGGGCCGGGTTGCGACGTGGCGGGGTTCGTGATCGGCGATCACGTCAAGACGACGCAGTATCACCCGGAAATGGAGCCTGACTTCATCGCCGCGCTGACGGATTACGTGGCCGATGACCTTGGCGAGGAGGTCACGCTCAAGGCGCGCGAATCCTTCGCGCGGCAAGCCGACATGGGGCCCTATGCCGAGCGTATCGCGCGGTTTTTCGAAGGAAAATCAGCCTAGGGCGGCCAGCAGGTCCATCGCCGTGACATGATCGAAGCTCACGTGGCGCTCCATGGCGGCCTCGGCCTCGACGGCCTCGCGCGCCTTGATGAGCTCGGCGATGGCGCGGTGCTCGCGGGCCGAGGTCTCGATCACGCCGCGATAGTGGTAGCGCGCGCGGTAGTAGGCCATGAGCTTGCGCGCATTGGTCTTGATCATCTCCAGCAGGTAGGGGTTCCCCGCGGCCTCGGCAACAACGCGGTGAAAGTCCAGATTGAGTTGGTAGTAGGCGTCCGGTGCGCCGTCGCCATGGGTGGCGGCGTGCGCCTCGCAGGCCTGCACGGCGGCCTCCAGAGCCTCGGCATGGCCCGCCGAGAGCCGCCGCGCGGCCAGGCCGGCGGCCTGGCCCTCGAGCTTGGCATGCACTTCCAGAATGGCGAGAAACTGCTCCAGCGTCGGCTTGAAGACGACAGCTCCCTTGCGCGGCATCCGCTCGATGAGCCCGGCGGTCTCGAGCTGGATCAGCGCCTCGCGCAAAGGGGTGCGCGAGACATCGTGCCGCGCGGTCAGGGTGCTTTCCTCGATGACATCGCC
>JAWLEL010000405.1:0-2597 GCA_041686165.1 Lentibacter sp. | reverse complement strand
TGCTCCTGGTGGTCTGCGGCACGATCGCGGATTGCGACGATTACGAGGACATCGCGGCCTGGGGTGCGGCACATATCGGCTTTCTTCGCAAGCACTTGCCCTATGCGCACGGGGGTCCGGGCGAGCGCTGGCTGACGATCCTGATGAACCGGATCGACCCTGCGCTCTTCGCCGCGGCCTTCGAGGGCTGGGTGCGCGAGAGCTGGCCGGGCGGTGCCGGGCTCGTGGCTCTCGACGGCAAGACCTCGCGGCGCAGCCACGATCGCGGCGCTGGCGCCCCGCCGCTGCATCTGGTCTCGGCCTTTGCCACCTCCGCGCGGCTGGTGCTGGCAGCCGAGGCGGTGCCCGACAAGGCCGGCGAGCTTGCCGCCATCCCGCCGCTGCTGACACGGCTCGGCGCCGAGGCCGGGCTGAAGGGCGCGCTCGTCTCCATCGACGCCATCGCCACCAATCCCGACATCGCCCGCGCGATCAGCGGCCAGGGCGCCGACTGGCTGCTGGCGGTCAAGGCCAACCAGCCCGGCTTGCGCGCCGAGGTCGAGGCCGCCTTCGCCGTGACGGAACCGGATTGCGCCCATGTCGCGCACGACAAGGGCCATGGCCGCATCGAGACGCGCCGCACGGCCGTGCTGCATGACACCGCCTGGCTCGAAGGCCCCCGCCGCTTTCCCGGCGAACTGCGCCTGCCGGGGCTCGCCTGTCTCGTCCGCACCGAGGCCACGGTCGAGGCCAGAGGAACAATTCGTCAGGAAACCAGGTACTTCGCGTCATCGAGGCCACTCTCGTCCGAGGCCGCCGCCGAGGCAATCCGCGAACACTGGGCGATCGAGAACCGCCTCCACTGGGTGCTCGACGTCACCTTCGCCGACGACCTCTCGCGCCTGCGAAAGGGCCATGGCGCCAGAAACATGGCCACAATCCGTCACTTCGCCCTCAACCTCGTCCGCGCCGCAAACGACAAGCGCTCCATCAAGTCCAGACGAAAACTCGCCGGATGGGACACAACCTACCTCGCAGCAATCCTCGCCTCCTCACCTGCGTGACTTGGATTCGGAGCCCTGACCTGCGGTGGCGGGTCCTGGTAGATCTCGCCCGTTTCGCCTCTGGCGTCCATGTCGGCGATCAGATACCGCATTTCGGAAATTTCCCGGTTCTGGGCCAGGATGATCTCGTGGGCGAGTTTCTCGACCCGCGCGTCCGTCAACTCGGCGCGTCCCGATGTCATGATCGCAATCGAATGATGCGGGATCATGGCACTCATGAATGATCGATCCTGAACCGTTTCCTGGCTTCGGACCAGCCAGAGGGAGACCGCGAAGACGAGCACGGCGCCTGCGAAAATGGCTGTATTGACGCTTTTGCTCGAGTACATCGACAACATGAAGCTGAGCATGATGAAAGCCATGCTCGCGCCCATGAGAAGCGCCATGTAGGCCCGCGTCTCCGACCAGAACAGATGCTCCAATGCGTATGTATTGAGATACATGAGCGCGAACATAACGATCGTGGACGTCAGGATCATCGCGCCAAAGCGCCAATACGTCATGCGTTATTCCCTTTCCTGCCCAGCCCGTTCGACGGTCGACGCCAAGAACGCAGCGTTCTGCCGAACGGAACCGCCGAACCCGAGGGGTTGTTCCCAGCAGAATTCACCACACGCGCCGCGTTTCCTGCCGCGGCGCATGCACATCCTCGGGGCGATCCCGCATGAGCGCGTTTCGCCTGGAACGAAGTGGTCCCGGCGCCGTTGGATCCGGACCGCTTGTCCAAGGAGGATCTCTCATGCGCACGACCGGGCTTACCGCAGTATTCGTCGGGCTCGCAGCCTTCGGGGCCGCGCCCGTCCATGGTTCGGCAGAGGACGCGCGGGGCGCCTTCGACCGGCTCGATCTGGACCGGAACGGCACGATCACCTGGGCGGAAGCCTACGAGGTCCGCACCGGCGAATTCATGGAAATGGACACCGACAAGGACGGGGTCGTCACGCAAAAGGAATTTCAGGGACCCGCCCGCCCGTTCGCCGCTTTCGATGCCGATGAGGACGGGGATCTGCAGCTGGCCGAGTTCCTTGAAGCGCACCGAAGCATGTTCGATCGCTTCGACGAGGATGCGAGCGGCGCCCTGACCGTAGAGGAGTTCGAAGCGGCACAGAGCGCGGCGCGCGGCAATTGACGTTCCGCGCAAGTCCGGGGAGCCCCATGCACAGACGCACTGCGATCCGGATGCTGACAGCCGCCGCCGCCGTCCCGCTGATGCCACGCGGCTTGCGCGCGCAGCAAGGCCAGCAGGCGCTGCAGATGCTGCCCATGCTGGATGCGACAGGGGGTGGAGGCGTCGAGCTCGCCGCCTCCGCCGGGAGATGCACCTGATTGCCACGGATGCCGGTTACCTCGACGCGCCCGTCGCGCTCGACGCGCTCACGCTCGCCCCCGGGGAGCGCGCGGAGATCCTGGTGGACTTTTCCGGCGCGGACAGTGACGCCCTCGTCAGCGAGGAAAATCCGAACGAAGGGCAGATGATGCGCGGCATGACGGGCCGGTCGGGGAGCGCCCTGGGCGATCGCTTCGACGTGGTTCCCTTCGCGGTGGACGCGCGGC
>JAWLEL010000050.1:0-11256 GCA_041686165.1 Lentibacter sp. | reverse complement strand
GGCTCACGTGGCGTTCTCGAAGTGCGCTGCCACGAATCCCCCTTCGTGCTCGAACACGGGCAGATCGTGGGGCGACTTGTCTATGAGAAAATGTCACAAACCCCGTGTGAGCTTTACGGCTCCGGGATCGCGTCGAATTACCAGGGACAGGGGCTTAAACTGTCGAAACACTTCAAGGCGTGAGGCTCGGCCCGCGCCGGTGCACCTCAGGCGTTGTTGTCCTTGCGCTCGCCCTTTGGCGCAGCCCGCTTCTTGCCGCCCATCTTCTTCGCGGCCATGTTTATTCCCGAGTTCGTTGCCCTGCGCACAAGCTGGCGCATGACCATCTGGATGATCCGATCGAAACTCATCTCAAGCTCCTTTTATGCCTCACGCTCAATATAGCATGAAATGTGGGGAATTTAAGGCACTTCAATCCTCGAAAAGCTCGCTCTGGCCTTCCGCGCTTTCCTCGCCCGCGTCTTCGTCGCCCTCCCCGAGCGCGGGCATGGCACTCGGCGGTGGCCTGTTGTCCAACAGCCCGGCGGAGCGCAATTCCTTGAGTCCGGGCAAGTCACGCGCGGATTCGAGGCCGAAATGATCGAGGAAGTCCTGCGTGACAACGAATGTCACGGGCCGTCCCGGTGTCATCTTGCGCCGCCCGAACCTGATCCACTCCATTTCCAGAAGCTGGTCGACAGTGCCCCGGCTGACGCTCACCCCCCTGATTTCCTCGATCTCGGCCCGGGTGATCGGCTGGTGATAGGCTATGATTGCGAGCGTTTCGATGGCGGCGCGGCTGAGCTTTCGGGTTTCGACCGTCTCCTTCTGCATCAGGAAAGACAGGTCGGGCGCTGTGCGCATTGCCCATGCGTCCCCGACTTTCACAACCCTGACGCCGCGCCCGTCATACCGCTTTCTGAGATGCACAAGCGCCTCGGCAGCATCGGCCCCATGCGGCATGCGGCCGTTGAGTTCCTTTACAGACACGGGCTCGGCGCTCGCAAACAGAATCGCTTCGACCATGCGTTCCTGCTCGCCGATGGGTGGCGCTTCGAAAAGACTTTCTTCCTGACCCGCTTCCAGATCGGTCTCTTGGGTATCTTCACTCATTGCTCTTCCTTCCGGCGCAGCTCGATCGGCGCGAATGTCTCGGACTGGCGCAGCTCCACGCGCCCCTCTTTGACCAGCTCCAGCGAGGCGGCGAATGTCGAGGCCGTCGCCGAGCGGATGCGCGCCGGGTCCTTGTCCCACCCTTCTGGAATATAGCTCGAAATGTCCGTCCACTTGCCAGCGAACCCGATCAGCCCGCGCATCCTTTCGAGCGCGTGTTCCAGCGTGAATACCGCGTCACGGTCCATGACATAGGGGCGGAACTCATCACGGGTGCGCAATCGCGAATAGGCCTGCATGAGGTCCAGAAGCGTCGCGGTATAGGTGACTTTCTTCACACGCTCGACGCTTTCGGGGATACCGCGCGCAAAGAAATCACGCCCAAGCCTGTCACGCGCCATGAGCCGCGCCGCCACGTCGCGCATCGCCTGAAGCCGTTCGAGCTGGAAGGCCAGGTGCGCGGCCAGCTCCTCGCCGCTCGGCCCCTCTTCCTCCGGATCAGGCGGCAGAAGCAAGCGCGACTTGAGAAAGGCGAGCCAGGCCGCCATGACGAGGTAATCGGCCGCGAGTTCGATCCGCAGAGTCTTGGCACGTTCGACGAAAGCAAGATACTGCTGGGCAAGTTCGAGAATGGATATTTTCGTGAGATCCACCTTCTGGGTGCGCCCGAGCGTCAGCAAAACATCTAGCGGACCTTCGAAGCCGTCCACATCGACAATGAGCGCCTCGGCATCGAGACGTTCGGCGACCGAGATCACCTGACCGGTTTCTTCGAATTCATCATCAGCCATGGAGGCGCCCGTTCAACAGCGCCTCAAGCTCCTCTTCCAGAGCTGAAATGTCAACATCGTCCGGGGTTTTACGCCGCTCCAGCGCGGCTTGCGCGCGGGCCTGCGCCAAGTCGCTCATCTCACCGGCTGCTTCGGCAACGGCGCGACGCTCTTGAAGAGTCCCGTTGCAATGCAGGATGACATCGCAGCCCGCTTCAAGCGCAGTGCGGCTCAGGCTCGCCAGATCCCCGTTCAGCGCCTTCATCGAAATGTCGTCGGTCATGATCAAGCCCCGAAAGCCGATCTGATTGCGGATAATGTCCATCACGGGTTTGCTAAGCGTGGCGGGGGCATCACTCAGCTCAGGGAAACGGATATGCGCTGTCATGCCCATGGGCAGATCATTCAGGGCCTTGAACGGTGCAAAATCGCTCTCAGCAAGGCTTTCCGTCTGCGCATCTACGCTCGGCAATTCATAGTGACTGTCCGCCGTTGCGCGACCATGTCCTGGAATATGTTTGACCACGGGGAGAACGCCGCCATCGAGCATGCCTTGCGCAGCGGCGCGTCCGTTTTCACAAACCGCATCAATGTCAGTGCCATAGCAGCGGTTCTTCAGGAACGCATGGGTCTCTTCGAAGGCCAGGTCGAGCATCGGCGCACAATTGCTGTCAACGCCCGCGCTGCGCAGCTCATATGCGATAATCCGAAAGCGCAGGTAAAAGCTGCGGCCCGCGTTTTCTCCGGCCAAGAGTGCCTGCTCCAGAGGAGGCAACCATTCGCGCCAATGCGGCGAGCGCATGCGCTGCACCCTGCCACCCTCCTGGTCAATCGTGATCGGTGCTTCGCGTCCGACGGCCTCACGAAACTCATCGCACAATCTTCTGACCTGCTCCGAGTCTTCTATGTTCCGAGCAAACAGGATGAACCCGAATGGATTGACATCACGAAAAAACGCCCGCTCGTCATCGCTGAGTGTAAGCCCGTCGGCGTCAAGAATCGTCGCGCCGAAACGGCTCATTTCGCCACGACAGGTATGCAATCGGCCTTCTCCGCCACGAGCGCGGCGCAAAAACGCCGTGCGTCCGACAAGTCGGCAAAACCCATGGCGCGCAACCTGTAAAAGACACGACCGCCGCTCTTGGCGCGCTGAACCACGCGGGTCTTGCCATCCATGTAGTCCTCGAACCGATCGGAAAGACGTGTCCATTCGCCGCGTGCAACCTCTGCGTCGTCGAATGCTCCGAGTTGGACGAGCCTTGTGCCCGCGGGCACCTCTGCCGGTTCTGTCTCCGCAACCTTCTCTGCCGAGCCCGAAGCGGTGTCTGTCTTGAAGGCCGCCGGGCGCAAGACCGGGCGCAGCGAACGGCCGAACCCGTTGACCTTCAATGCACCCGCCTGTTTCACCTCGTCTTTCGAAGGTGCCTCGCCCACGGCGTCACCATTTTCATCCTTTACAACAGGTTTCACCTCCAACGCCGGAGCCGCGGCGACGGTCGTCGCTTCGCTCACCGCGTCGCTCTGGGCGGGCGTGTCCAGCGGCTTGGCCCCGCTGGCGATCTCTTCAGCAAGGGCCTGGATCGATACCATCTGAGGGGTGAGTGTATCAGAGTCCGCAGTTTCATCGGACGTCTCCCCCTGCTCGCGCGACGCGGTCGGCTGCGCCACGTCAACAGAGGCCATCGGCGCGTCTTCCTCGTCCAGCTCGACTGGCTTGGGCGCAAGAACCAGCCTGTCCGCCGGTTTCTCGGCGGCCCCCTCAGCCATCACCTTGTTGACCGACAATCCCTGGTGCGCGGCGTTCGAGCCGCCGGGGTTCTTCGGTGCCACGCGCATCGGCTCACCAGTCGCAGCGCGCACCACGGGGACGCCGCTCACATCCCGGGCCAGAAGCTTGTAGCTCCAAACCCCCACACCCACGATGAGTGCCAATGACAAGAGCGCCCCGGCATAGCTCGTGAGTGTTCCGATATTTCGCCCTTGCGCAGAGGATACACCCTGCTCGTTCATGGAAATCTCTGCCATGCTCCGCCTCACATTCTGAGCGCAATTCTTCGCTGCGCTTTCTGACTACTCGTGCCGCCGGTCACTCTTCAGGTGATCTCACCCTGCGGCTTGATCTGCAGAATAGCGAAAGCATCGGAAAAAACAACGCTTGCCGCATGCATCAGCGCGCCGTCAATGGCTTTTTCGCCACGCCTGCCGACATTGCGCCTGAGTGATATCCATTCGCGTGCCATCCTTGCCAGGAAAAGGCCAATGCGCTGCGGCTCTCCGAGACCATGTGCAAGCCGGAGAACCTCCGGGTAGCTGGCAAGTCCGCACAGAAGCCGCCGCTCCGCCTGCCCCGCCAGGCCGCCGACATCCTGTCGAAGGGTGCGCTCGAAGCTCGCATGGGCATAGTGCAAAGCGAAGACAGGATTGCTCTGCTCAGGTGCGCGTAGCGCGGCGGCCTGAGGGGCAAGCGGCTTGTCCCCTCGATGAGTGAGCACATATTGCCGCGCAAACTCGAAATCCTCTGCGCTCAAATCGGCAGGCAGGGTCAGGGCTGCCTGAGCAACCGCGACAGCGCCGTCACCGAGCGCAGCCTCCACGAGTCCGGGCCGGAACCCACCGCCGCGGGCGGCGAACAGACGCAATGCATCAGTCTTTTCGAAGGCAGCCGCCGCACGGCCGACCTCCACCTCCAAGGCATCGCGTTCAGGCTCGGTCACATCCTTGAAGGGCGCGTCCGCTCCGAGCAGATCGCCAAGGGCAAACCGCGCATCCGACGGGCGGATGAACGCCGCCTCCGCCCCGAGCGCCGACGCTATCTCAGCGGCAGCACGCGCCGCCCAGACTTCCCGATGGCCTTCCGCAAGATCGGTCACCGTGTGAACGCGCATGCCCTGCAGGGGCAAAGCATCTCCCCTTGGCTCCGCCTGCAATGCTCTTGCCGCCGCCTCCAGGAAGCCTTTCGAAAGCCCCAGGTTGACGAACCCCGCACCACCCACGGCCGCGGTTTCGACTCTGTCGTCTCGCACAAGATGCTCGCAAAGCGCCGTGGCAATCTTTCGGGGCGGCTCACCGAGCAGATGCGCCGCGCCGAAGGCCGCGTTCACGGCCAGGTCGCCATGCAACACATCGCCCGCCCGCGTGATCTCAAATGTCGCTTCCCCTGCGCCCAGCCGCGCGAGCCCATCCTCGATCGCGGCCCTGATTTCCGCAAACATCATCTGCACCATCCATTGCGCAAAAGCAGGCCAGATAGGGCTGGCCTTTCACCCAAGCGCGGTATATCGGCCATGCACGGACAACCCAAGGACATATCATGGAACTGCGCAACATCGCCATCATCGCTCACGTGGACCACGGCAAGACGACTCTTGTCGACGAGCTTCTGAAGCAATCGGGCGCCTTCCGAGCGAACCAGGAAGTGGCCGAGCGCGCAATGGACAGCAATGACCTGGAGCGCGAACGCGGGATCACGATCTTCGCCAAGCCCACATCCCTCGAATGGAAAGACAAGCGTATCAACATCGTCGACACGCCAGGCCACGCCGATTTCGGCGGCGAGGTCGAACGCATCCTGTCGATGGTGGACGGCGTCGTCCTGCTCGTGGATGCAGCCGAGGGCCCGATGCCGCAGACCAAGTTCGTCACCTCGAAGGCGCTCGCGCTTGGCCTGCGCCCCATCGTCGTTCTCAACAAGGTCGACAAGCCCGATGCCGAACCCGACCGCGCGCTTGATGAATGTTTCGACCTCTTCGCCTCACTCGATGCCGATGACGACCAGCTCGATTTTCCGCATATGTACGCCTCTGGCCGCTCCGGCTGGGCCGATCACGAACTCGACGGGCCGCGCAAGGACCTGACGGCGCTCTTCGAGCTGATCCTCAATCATGTCCCGGCCCCCCGGCAACTCGCCCAGAAGGGCGATGACTTTCGCATGCTGGCCACGACGCTCGGCGCCGATCCCTTCCTGGGCCGTATCCTGACGGGCCGTGTCGAAAGCGGCACGCTCAAGGTTGGTGCGACGGTGCAGGCCCTCTCCCGCGTCGGCCAGAAGATCGAGCAGTTCCGCGTGACCAGGATACAGGCGTTCCGCGGTCTTGCGACCGCCGACATCGAAGAGGCGCAGGCCGGTGACATCGTCTCGATCGCCGGCATGTCGAAAGCGACCGTGGCCGACACGATCTGCGCCCTGGCCGTCGACGAGCCGCTTGACGCCCAGCCCATCGACCCGCCGACCATCACCGTCACATTCGGTATCAATGACAGCCCGCTTGCCGGCCGCGATGGCAAGAAGGTCCAATCCCGCGTGATCCGCGAACGCCTGATGAAAGAGGCGGAAACGAACGTGGCCATCAAGGTTTCCGACACCCCTGGTGGCGAGGCCTTCGAAGTTGCCGGGCGCGGCGAGCTTCAAATGGGTGTGCTGATAGAGAACATGCGCCGCGAAGGCTTCGAGCTTGGCATATCTCGCCCCCGTGTCCTCATGCGTGAGGAAGACGGGCAGACGCTGGAGCCCGTCGAAGAGGCCACGATCGACGTGGATGACGACTATTCCGGAGCGGTTATCGAAAAGCTCACGGGCGCGCGCAAGGGCGACCTGGTCGAGATGCGCCCGGCAGGCGCGGGAAAGACACGGATCATCGCCCATGTGCCCTCACGCGGGCTCATCGGTTATCACGGCGAATTCCTGACCGACACGCGCGGCACGGGCGTGCTCAACCGCGTCTTCCACGGCTGGGCGCGGCATAAGGGGCCGATCCCGGGCCGCCGCGCGGGCGTGCTCATATCGATGGAAGACGGCGAGGCCGTGGCCTTTGCCCTCTGGAACCTCGAAGATCGCGGCAAGATGTTCATCGGTGCGCAAACCAAGGTCTACAAGGGAATGATCATCGGCGAACATAGTCGCGAGAACGATCTCGAGGTGAACCCGCTGAAAGGCAAGAAGCTCACCAATGTGCGCGCTTCGGGCACGGATGAAGCCGTGCGCCTGACAACGCCGGTCACGCTCAGTCTCGAGGAAGCCATCGCCTATATCAACGATGATGAACTCGTGGAAGTAACGCCAAACGCGATCCGCCTGCGCAAACGGCACCTCGACCCCCATGAGCGCAAACGCGCGTCGAAACAGGCCTGAGCGCGCTCAAAATCGGCTGCGCCGGTCCTGCTCGATGCGATGCGGATCCATGAAGTGCTCCACCATGACTGGCGTTGCCGCTGCGTAGGCCTCTTGCAGCGGCAGCGGCAACTGGGCATTCGTGGTGGCCTTGCCTCGTGCGATTGCAGGCGCATGACGCGAGGCCAGCACCTCGGCGAAGCCCTGCGCCTCCTCTTCAAGCATGGCCGAAGGATAAACCCGGTTGACCAGCCCTGTGCGCAAGGCCCACTTTGCATCGAAAGTCTCACCCGAAAGCGCCAGCTCCATCAGGTGCCCGTGACTCACCTTGCGTGACACGGCCACGGCAGGCGTCGTGCAAAATCCGCCATTGCTTACTCCAGGCAGGCAGAACCGAGCGTTCTCACCGGCAAAGGCCAGATCGCAGCTCGCCATGAGCTGAAGCCCGCCGGCCGTCGCCATCCCGTCCAGCATGGCAATGGTTGGCTGGGGCATCCCTGCGAGCCGCTGCATCATCTCGGCACACTTTGCGAAAAGCTCCTCGAGATAGGCCCGCCCGTCATCCGCATCTTGGCGGTGATGACTGATTTCCTTGAGATCATGCCCTGCACAGAAAATGCGCCCTGCACCATGTAAAATGACAACGCGCGCGTCGTCATTCCTTGCGGCGCGATCCAAGGCGGCATCCAGAGCTTCGATCATGCCCAGCGACAGTGCATGGGCCGGCGCGCGCCCCAGTTTCAGCCAGAGCACACCGCCCGAGATCACTTCAACAACGAATGTTTCACCTATCTGCCCGTCCATGAGATTCTCCTGAACGTCAGGATGCGCCCGAAGCCTCGGCTTCGCAAGTCTCGCAGGACACCAAAGGCGCTACTCGCTGGTCTCGACAACAAGCAGTTCGCGTTCGGAGGCGTCCCGGGCATGGCTCAGGGCCTCTTGGTATTCAGGCGAATTGTAACAGGCGACAGCGGCCTCCACGCTCTCGAAGCGCGCGACGACATTGCGCGGCCGTTCCTTGCCTTCGAGCTGGACATACCGCGCACCGCGCGCGATGAACGCGCCCCCGTGCTTGGCAATGGCTGGCCCGGCAAGAGCGGCATAACGCCCATAGGCCTCTTCGTCGGTGACGGTTACATGAGCAATCCAGAGCGCTGGCATGTCTTTCTCCTCAAACCCCGTCCACAATCAGCAGCTCACGGTTGGACGCCCGCAAGGCAATTGGCAGGATTTCCTGGTAATCTGCGGAATTGTACCACGCGAGCGCCATCTCCCGCGTGGGAAACTCGACCACGACGACACGCTTGCCCGGGTCATCCCCTTCGACGGCGACATAGTCGCCCCCTTTCACCAGGAATTTTCCGCCCGCCTTCTCGGCCTGTGCAACCGTCTGCGCCGCGTAGGTCGCATAATCCTCCGGGTCGGTCACTTCGATCCGCGCGATGATGTAAACGCTCATCTACCCTCCGATCACGGCTTCAGCCGCCTTGATTGCCTCCTCGGCGCGGCTGGCATCACTGCCGCCGCCCTGGGCCATGTCGGGCCGGCCGCCGCCGCCCTTGCCCCCCAGCTCCGGCACAGCCGCCTTCACGAGATCAACCGCAGAGACCTTGTCCGTCAGATCCTTCGTGACCCCCGCAGCCACGGCCGCCTTCCCGCCCGTATCTGCAATGAGCAGCACGGCACCAGAGCCGAGCTTTGCCTTGTACTCATCAATCAGGCTGGGCAGATCCTTGCCGGAAATACCTGAAAGAACTTGAGATACAAACTTCACTCCGTTGATTTCTTTATATTTTTCGTCACTTTCGCTTGATGCGCCACCGGCCATGGCCAGCTCACGACGCAGCTGCGCGACTTCACCAGCAAGCGCCTTGCGCTCCTCCATGAGCGCATGCACGCGCTGCGGCACATCCGCAGACTGAACCTTGAGCGCGCTTGCCAGCTCAGCCAAGCGCCTGTCCTGCGCCGTAAGATGATCCAGCGCAGCCTTGCCCGTCAAAGCTTCGATCCGGCGCACGCCCGCGCTCGACGCACTATCGCCGAGCAACACGAACAGGCCGATGTCACCTGTCTGGCCTACATGGGTGCCGCCGCAAAGCTCGATCGAATAGGTTTGACCGTCGAGCCCCTTCCCGGAGCCGCCCTGCCTTCCCATCGAGACGACGCGCACCTCGTCTCCGTATTTCTCGCCGAAAAGCGCCTGTGCGCCCAGCTCGCGCGCCTCGTCCGGTGTCATGACACGCGTCTCAACCGGCGCGTTCTGGCGGATATAGGCGTTCACCTCGCTTTCCACCCGCTCAAGCTCGTCAGCCCCAAGCGCTTTCGCGTGGCTGAAATCGAAGCGCAAGCGATCATCGGCGTTGAGCGAGCCACGCTGCGCCACATGCTCACCAAGCGCGCCACGCAGCGCCTCGTGCAGCAGGTGCGTTGCCGAGTGATTGGCCCGGATGGCACTACGCCGCGCATGATCGACTTCCAGCGCAACCGGTTCACCGACCGAAAGACCGCCTTCGCCTGCGGTCAGAAGATGCCCGAAAACCTTTCCATCCGCATGCTTTCTCGTATCGCGCACATGGCTGACATTCTCCATGTTCTCGAGGCGGCGGATATAGCCGGTGTCACCCACCTGCCCGCCGGCTTCGCCGTAGAATGGAGTCTGATTGAGCACGGCCCAACCTTCTTCTCCCGGCGCGAGCCGCTCCACGCGCGCACCCTCCTTGATAAGCGCAACGATCTGCCCTTCCGCTGTCTCGGTGTCATACCCGAGAAAATCGGTTGCCCCGGCCTCGTCGGCAATGTCGAACCAGACAGCGGCATCTGCCGCTTCCCCCGATCCCGACCACGCCGCGCGCGCCTTGGTTTTCTGTTCTTCCATCGCCGCATCGAAACCCGCGACGTCCACGTCACGACCTTTCTCGCGCAACGCATCCTGCGTAAGGTCCAGCGGGAACCCGTAGGTGTCATAGAGCTTGAAGGCCGCTTCACCGGGCAGCTCTGCGCCCGGATCAAGGAGGTTCAGTTCATCGTCCAGCAGTTTCAGCCCGCGCTCGAGGGTCTGCTTGAAGCGCGTTTCTTCAAGCAGGAGCGTCTCCTCGATCAGCGCCTGGGCACGTTCGAGCTCAGGGTAAGCCGATCCCATCTGGCGCGAGAGCGACGGCACCAGACTGTGCATGATCGGCTCCTTGGCGCCGAGCAGATGCGCATGGCGCATGGCGCGTCGCATGATCCGGCGGAGCACATAGCCGCGGCCATCGTTGCTCGGCATGACGCCGTCGGCAATCAGGAAGGAGGTCGAGCGCAAGTGATCGGCGATCACCCTGTGATGAACGTTTCGCTCGCCATAGGGTTCAACGCCCGTTGCCTGGGCAGAAGCCTCGATCAAGGTCTTGAACAAGTCAGTATCGTAGTTGTCATGGCTGCCTTGCAGAAGCGCTCCGATCCGCTCGAGCCCCATCCCAGTGTCGATCGACTGCATGTCGAGCTCACGCATCGATCCGTCCTCGAACTGCTCATTTTGCATGAAGACGATGTTCCAGATCTCGATGAAGCGGTCGCCATCCTCTTCCGGGCTTCCGGGCGGCCCGCCCCAGATATGATCGCCATGATCATAGAACACCTCGGTGCAGGGTCCGCAGGGTCCCGTCGGCCCCATCTGCCAAAAGTTGTCAGACGTGGCGATGCGGATGATCCGGTCCTCGGGCACACCGACCTTCTTCCAGATGTCGAAGGCCTCGTCGTCAGTGTGGTAAACGGTCGTGTAGAGCTTTTCCTTGGGAATGCCGAATTCCTTCGTGATCAGCTCCCAGGCAAAGACGATCGCCTCTTCCTTGAAATAGTCTCCGAAGCTGAAATTGCCGAGCATTTCAAAGAAGGTATGATGCCGCGCAGTATAGCCTACATTGTCGAGATCGTTGTGTTTGCCGCCTGCACGAACGCATTTCTGCGCGGTTGTCGCGCGCGCGTAATCGCGGGTTTCGACGCCGGTGAAGAGGTTCTTGAACTGCACCATGCCGGAATTGACGAACATCAGCGTCGGGTCATTGCGCGGCACGAGCGGGCTAGACGGGACGATCTCGTGACCCTGTTTCGCGAAATAGTTGAGAAAGGTCGATCGAATGTCGTTCAGGCTTGGCATGTCAGCTTTCCGAATAGCGGGTTTCGGAGGGGTTTATCGCCCGTCCGCGGCCATGTCCACATGCCAGACGCCACGAAGGGAAACGCCGCTGACGATCTCTCGCAGCGGCGCTCTCGATTATTGCTTTGTCGGAAGAAAAGCTTCAGCCATCC
>JAWLEL010000049.1:0-11257 GCA_041686165.1 Lentibacter sp. | reverse complement strand
AAGACGCAGGACGGCAGGTCCGAGACGGTATTCCCGTCCCGATCCGACCTGTTCGACGAATCCACAGATCTGCAATTCCGAAAGCAGGCGATGCGCTGTCGCCTTGTTCATGTTGGACAGCCGAGCCATTTCGCTCAGGCCGATCCGATCGCGTGAGCGAGAGAATAATGTCAATAAAGACAATGCCTTGGAGACGGTTCCCATGAGCAACCTTTCAATCGAGCGATTCCTCTTGAAAGGAAAATCGCACAGAGCATCAATTCACGTGTTAAATTTGTTGACAGACTCGGAGCGGGTCTGTCAATCTATTTTAGAACCGCTGGTTCAAATAATAAACCATAAGCGGTCAGCAACGAACAGGGAGATAAAAATGTTAAAAAATGGACTTTTCGGCACCGCGCTTGCGCTCACGATGGCTGCAGCCGGCGGCGCGGCAATGGCTGAATACCCCGAGAAACCCGTAAGCTTCATCGTGCCATGGCCCCCGGGCGATCTGGAAGACGTGCTCACGCGTATGATCGCAGAGGACTTCCAAGAGGAATACGGCGTCTCCGCAGCCGTGGTGAACAAGCCCGGCGGTGGCGGTGGGCCGTTCCCCGGCGCGATCGAAGTGGCCAATGCACCTGCCGACGGTTACACGATTGGCTCTTTCGTGATCGGTGTGCCCGTCGTCGGACACCAGATTGGTATCGACGACCTGACGCCTCAGAAGTTTGACCCCCTCGGCATCTTCCTGACCTATCCTTTCGTCATAGCGACGAGCGCAGACGCGCCCTATTCGACAATGGATGAACTGGCGGAATACGCTCAGGATAATGATGTGGCGCTGGGCCATTTCGGCGATCCTCTGACACCGACCCAGGTCACCAAGGCGATGGCAGTGAACAAGGGGTTCGAATGGGGCAGTGACGCGGCGTTCGATGCGCTTGATTGCAACACGCTCGCCTCCGGAGACGCGGATGTGATCAACACGACTCTTCAACTCGTCCTGCCTTGCCTCGACGATGTGAAAGTGCTCGTTTCGATCACGGACGAACGGATATCGCTGGTCCCAGATGCGCCAACGGCTGGTGAGGTCGATCCCGAGCTGGACATTGCGCTCTGGAACGGACTCTTCGTGCACAAGGATACCCCCGAGGATGTGCGGGAAAAGATCGTCGCCGTTGCGAAGGAGACGATGATGAGCGAGCGGGCGCAGAATGTCGCCAAGGAGACCGGTGCGCTTGTTTACTGGCAGGACGCTGAAGAATCCTCTGAGCGCGTGAAGCGTAACATTGACACTGTCGAGAAGATCCAGGGACTGTTGGAATAACTCGATACCGAAGCCGGGCGCACAGGTGCCCGGCTTTCCTGCACCCAGCGAGGCACAATGAGCAAGGACCGCCGCGAAGAGATCAAACGTTTCGGCGCCCCCCTTCGCGGTCAGGCGCTTTTCGCCATCGTTTTTGTCATCGCCGCAGGGCTGCTTCTAAGCCAGCTCGGCAGTGAGACAAAATGGGCCAAGGGCACAGATTTCGTCGCGCAGCCTCGCTTCTGGCCGGCGGTTTCGGTGATCGGGATGCTCCTTTTCGGCGTCCTGCACCTGTGGAAACTGCCGCGGCGCGGCTTTGCGCGTGTTGATGTTGCCGAATGGATAATCTGGTTCAGGGCAATTGAGTTTGTTCTGTGGTTTCTCGCATATGTCTGGCTCGTGCCGATCCTCGGCTATCTGCCGATGACCGTTGTCTTCATGCTGATACTGACTTGGCGGCTCGGTTACCGAAGCGCGAAGATGCTCTGGATATCCGCTGCTTTCAGCGTTTGTGTCGTCATTGTTTTCAAGAGCTTCCTGCAAGTGAGAATACCAGGTGGCGCGATCTACGAGTATCTACCTGGCGCTCTGCGCTCCTTCTTCATTTTGAATTTCTGAGGCGCGGCAATGGAACTTCTTCTGGCAGGTTTCGAGATACTTGCGCGCTGGGATGTGATCCTGGCGCTTCTCGTCGGGTCGATCGGCGGCGTCATGATCGGGGCGATCCCCGGTGTCGGCCCGGCGGTCGCCATCGCGATCCTCCTGCCCGCCACCTTCAGCATGGACCCGATCGTCGGGCTGACCGTGCTGCTCGGGATTTACGGCTCGTCCATGTATGGCGGCTCGATCCCTGCGATCCTCATCAACACGCCCGGTACGGCCGTGAATGCGCTGACCACTTATGATGGCTTCCCGATGACCGCGCGCGGAGAGGCGCGACGGGCACTATCACTGGCCTACTCGGCCAGCTTTTTTGGCGGTGTTTTCTCCGTCATCTGCCTGATCCTCTTTGCCCCTGTGCTGGCCAAGATCGCGCCGATGTTCGGCAGTCGTGAGATATTCCTGGCCGCGCTTCTGGGTATCGTTCTCGTGGTGATTGCGCACCGGGGGCAGAGCCTCATTGCGGCAGCGCTCGCCTCTTTCGGCATTTTTCTGAGCACCGTAGGGCTGGAGCCGGTCAAGTATTCCAAGCGCTACACCTTCGATCAGAGCTGGCTCAGTTCCGGTGTCGATCTCATTGTGGTGGTGCTCGGGCTTTTCGCGATCAGTCAGGCGATCTACCTGTTGCGCGGAGAAGACGAGAAAATCCGCCTCACCAAGCTGCGCGGCGGCATGTTCCAGGGGCTGCGTGAGCTTGCGCGACATCCGCGGGTGGCCGGCGCGGCTGGCTCGCTTGGTGTCGTCATGGGGATGATCCCCGGTGTCGGTGAGTTCACGGCGCAATTTCTCAGCTACACCTACGCGCAAAAGAGTTCGGAGCGTCCCGATGACTTCGGCCATGGCTCCAGCGAGGGGCTGATCGCCTCCGAAACGGCCAACAATTCCGTTCCGGCGGCTGCCATGGTTCCGCTGCTGGCCCTCGGCATACCGGGAGAAGCGCTCACGGCGATGATGCTGAGCGTCTTCTACGTGCACAATGTTGTGCCGGGCCCGCAGCTCTTCCAGAACCAGATGGACTTCGTGGTGGCACTCTACCTCGCGCTGTTGATTCTCAACGTGCTGGTGCTGATCTTCCTTCTGTTTGCAACGACGCAGCTCATCAAGGTCGTCAAGATCCCCAATCGGTTCCTTGGCGCTGCGATCCTGACGCTGAGCTTCGTCGGCGTATACTCACTGCGCAACTCCTTTACCGACTGCCTGCTGGCCGCGGCTTTCGGTATCTTCGGCTTCGTTCTGAAACGCCTGAGCCTGCCTGCCGTGCCGATCGTGCTTGGCATGGTTCTGGGTGGAATTATGGAAGTGAAGCTGCGCGCGGGTATGGCGCGAGTGAAGGAGCCGCTCGATTTCATTGACCGCCCCATCGCACTCATCCTGTTCCTGATGATCCTCGGGGTTCTCATTATTCACTTCCGCTTTGTCTGGCGGGAGCGCAAATCGCTCAAGGAGGCGAAATGGCAAGCCAAGCACAGATCGACGAACTTCGGAGCGCAGATGTCGCGCCGCAGAAACTATTTATCGACGGAGCGTGGCAAGAAGCTTCGGGCGAAGCGCTCGAAGTACTCTCCCCGATCGACGGAAAAGCCTTCACGACGCTGAGCCGCGCCCAGCCCGAAGACGTGGATCGCGCCGTAGGCGCGGCGCGGGCTGCTTTCGAGGATGGCCGCTGGGCGAATATGGCTCCTGCTGGCCGAAAGAAGGTCCTGCACAGGATTGCCGACCTAATCGAAGAACGCGCGATGGAGCTGACGGTGCTCGGCGTGCGCGACAATGGCACAGAGTTCAACATGGCGATAAAGGCCGAGGCGGGCTCGGCGGCGGGGACATTCCGCTACTACGCGGAAGCCATCGACAAGATTTACGGGGAGATTGCGCCGACGGCGCCGGACGTTCTGGGCCTCGTGCATCACGCGCCTGTTGGAGTCGTGGGGGCGATCGTGCCGTGGAACTTTCCGTTGATGATCGGGGCGTGGAAACTCGCGCCTGCGCTGGCAGCGGGCAATTCCGTCGTGCTCAAACCCGCTGAGACGGCCTCGCTCTCGCTTCTGAAGCTGGCGGAGATCTGCGCCGAGGCCGGGCTGCCGGACGGTGTTCTGAACGTCGTGACGGGACAAGGTTCGGTTGCTGGCGAGGCACTGGCGCTCTCGATGGACGTGGATGTGCTTGTTTTCACAGGCTCAGGTGGCGTGGGCCGCCGTCTGCTCGAATATTCTGCACGCTCCAACCTGAAGCGCGTCTATCTTGAGCTGGGTGGCAAATCGCCCAACATCGTCTTTGCAGATGCGCCCGACCTGGAAAAGGCCGCCAAGGTGTCGGCGATGGGGATATTCCGGAATTCCGGGCAGGTCTGCGTCGCGGGCTCCCGGCTTCTGGTGGAGCGGGGCATTCACGACGAGTTCGTCTCGCTGATGGCGGTGGAGGCGGAGAAGCTGAAGGTCGGTGACCCACTTGATCTTGCTACGCAAATCGGCGCGGTGAACTCCATTCCGCAGCTCGAGGGCGATCTGGGCTTTGTCGAGAAGGCGGTCGGCGAAGGCGCGCGCGTTGCCACGGGTGGCGGACGCATGCTGGAGGAAACCGGCGGATACTACATGTCTCCGACAATCCTCACCGGCGTGAAGCGGAGCCATCATGTCTTCCAGAAGGAAGTCTTCGGCCCGGTGCTGGCTGTGACGTCCTTCGACAGTGACGCGGAGGCCATCAGCCTGGCAAATGGCACGGAATATGGCCTCTCTGCCGGGGTCTGGACATCCGATCTGAGCCGCGCCCACCGGATGGTGCATGGTATCCGGTCCGGCATCGTTCACGTGAACACCTACGGCGGTTCGGACAACACCGTCCCCTTGGGTGGCGTCAAGCAGTCCGGCAATGGGCACGATAAATCGCTCCACGCCATCGACAAATACCTGGATCTCAAAAGCGCCTGGATACAGCTATGAGCGAAGGCCTATTGGACAGGCGTGAGCGGTTGCTGGGGCCGCGCATGACAAGCTTCTACGATGAGCCTGTTCATATCGTGCGAGGGCGTGGCACGAAGCTCTGGGATGCCGATGGCCGTGAGTTTCTCGACTGCTATAACAATGTCCCGCATGTCGGGCATTGCCATCCAAAGGTGGTCGAGGCGATCTGCAAGCAGGCAGCCACGCTCAACACGCATACACGCTACCTGCATGAAGACATCGTAAATTATGCCGAGGCCCTGACGGGGACTTTCGCCGAACCTCTGCGCTCTGCGCTGTTCACCTGCACGGGAAGCGAGGCCAACGACATCGCGCTGCGCATGGCGCATGGTGTGACGGGGCACAAGGGTGTTATCGCCACAGATCACACCTATCACGGCAACACGATGGCCGTCTCGCAACTGAGCCGCACGAATCCGCCGCCGGACCAATGGGACAACGTGGCATTCGTGCCTGCGCCGGACAGCTACCGCCCCATGAGCGGCGAAGAGTGGGCTGGGCATGTGAAACGTGCCATCGCCGAACTTGAAGAGCGGGGGCATGGGCTATCGGCGCTGATCATTTGCCCGTATTTCGCCAATGAAGGCTTCCCCGACATCGAAGAAAAGTGGACTGCCCGCGCGATCGAGGCAGTCCGCGCAGCGGGAGGCCTGGTGATCGCCGATGAAGTGCAGCCAGGCTTTGGCCGCCTTGGCACGCATTTCTGGGGGCACCAGAAGGCTGGAATCCTCCCCGATATCGTGACCATGGGCAAGCCGATGGCCAATGGTCATCCCGTGGCAGGCGTTGTGACGCGACGGGAGGTCATGGAGAGTTTTCGAGGCACCTTCCGATATTTCAACACATTCGGCGGCAACCCCGTCAGCATGGTGGCCGCGCAAGCCACGCTGGACGTGATCCGCGAGGAAGGACTACAGGAGAACGCGGCGGAGGTGGGTGACTATGCCCGAGAAGGGCTGCGCCAGCTCGCGGCGGTTCACGGCTCGATAGGTGATGTGCGCGGCTCGGGTCTGTTCTTCGGGGCCGAACTTGTGCTCGATCACGAGGCCAAGACGCCTGCGACGGAATATACCAAGCGAATCTCGAACGCGGTGAAGGACAAGGGCGTTCTGATGAACTTCCTGGGTGTGCACTACAATGTGCTGAAGATTCGCCCGCCGATGTGCTTTAGCCGCGCAGATGCCGACCGGATGCTGCAGGCCGTGGACGAGGCGCTGGGGGAGGTGCCGCTTGGCTGAGATAGAACGCGACGCGGCCGCCCTTTGGGGGCTGGCAGATGTGCCGATCAAGCTTGCGGCCCGGCGCGAGAATGTGGTCTTTCGCGTTGAGGCCCCGGACGGCCCGCGCGCCATGCGGTTTCACCGCAAAGGTTACCGCAGCACCAGGGAGCTCCAGTCGGAGCTCGACTGGATGGCAATGCTGGACGCGGGCGGTTTGCCCGTGCCACGCCCCGTTCGATCAGCGGCGGGTCGCTTCATCGAGGAGATAGAAGGCCAGCCGGTTGACCTGCTCACATGGGAGAGCGGTGCGCCGCTTGGAAAAGCCGGAGAGCTGAACGGGATCACGGAGCGCGCCGCATTCTGTCGCTTGCTTGGTGCGCAGATGGCGCGGCTGCATGACCTGAGCGACGTCTGGGAGATGCCCGAAGACTTCTCTCGCCCGGCATGGGACCGTGAGGGACTGCTTGGAGACAAGCCGCTTTGGGGGCGTTTCTGGGAGCACCCGAAACTGACCGGGGCCGAACGGGCGTTTCTCTTGACGGTTCGCGGCGCCGCTGATGCGGCCCTGGTGGCCCGCGAAACCGGGGCCGACTACGGGCTGATCCATGCGGATCTGCTCGCTGAGAACATGCTTTGGGATGGCGCAAGGCTGACTTTCATCGACTTCGACGATGGCGGATTCGGATTTCGTGAGTTCGAACTGGCGACATTTCTCCTGCGTTACCGTTCCGAACCTGACTACGATGCATTGCGGTCGGCGCTTAGCGAGGGCTATGGCGCGCGCCGCGATGTCGATGCGGAAATGCTGGAATTGATGATGGTGCTGCGCGCGCTCTCATACGTCGGCTGGATCAAGGACAGGCTTGACGAGGAGGGCGCAGAGGCGCGGTCTTCCAGAGCCATACGAACGGCGCTCGAGGTGGCGCGAGACTGGATGGAGGGATGAAGATGAGCGACAAGACAATTCTGATCGTCGGGACTTATGACACGAAAGACGACGAGCTGGGCTATCTGGCCGATTGCATTCGCGGGCAGGGTGGCGGCGTGCTGACAATGGACGTCAGCGTCCTTGGTGACCCGACCAACCCGACGGATTACTCGAAACACGACGTCGCGCAAGCTGGCGGAAGCGCGATCCAGACGGCCATCGACAGCGGTGACGAGAATGTCGCGATGCAGATCATGGCTGATGGAGCGTCGGCGCTCGCACTCAAAGAATACCGTGCAGGCAGTTTCGACGGGGTCATCGTTCTTGGGGGCACCATGGGCACGGACCTGGCGCTTGATCTCTGCGCGGCCCTACCGCTCGGAGTGCCGAAATACGTCGTCTCGACGGTGTCTTTCTCCGCCATGCTGCCACCCGAAAGACTCGCCCCCGACATTCAGATGATCCTTTGGGCCGGGGGGCTCTACGGGCTGAATTCGGTCTGCAAATCGTCGCTGAGCCAGGCCGCGGGTGCCGTTCTGGGCGCGGCAAGGGCAGTCGAAGCGCCGACGCGCGATCGGCCGCTGATCGGCATGACAAGCTTCGGCAAGACGGTTCTGCGCTACATGGTCACGCTCAAGCCGGCGTTGGAGGAGCGAGGCTTTGAAGTTGCCGTGTTCCATGCCACGGGCATGGGCGGGCGCGCCTTCGAGGGGCTGGCGGAAGAGGGGGCATTTGCCGCCGTGATGGACTTTGCACCGCAGGAAGTGACCAATCATCTCTTTGGCTCGAATATCACCGCAGGCGCCGACAGGTTGACCGCAGCGGGGCGTAAGGGAATCCCGCAGATGGTCGCCCCTGGATGCTACGACCTCGTTGATTTCGTCGGATGGCAGCCAATACCGCAGCGGCTTGAAGGACGCATGACCCACGCGCATAACCGCCTTCTGACATCAGCTGTTCTCGACCCCGGGGAGCGCAAGGAAGTTGCTGAAGAACTCTGCAAGAAACTCGGCGTGTCGAAAGCGCCGACAGAGCTTTTCCTGCCGCTTCAAGGCTGTAACGAGTGGGACCGCGAGGGCGAAGACCTGCACGATGCGCAAGGGCTTGCGTCCTTCATAGAGGCGATGCGGGCGCACACGCCCGCGAATGTGCAGCTGCACGAGCTGGACTGCCATATCAACGATGCGGCTTTCTGCGCGGCGGTGCTTGCACGCTTTGATGCGTGGATTGCCGAAGGGATTCTCAAAACCTGACTTGCGAAGGCGTGAATTGCGCCTAAGCTCGCGCCATGGAATGGCGGGATACGGGTATATTGCTGGCTTCTAGGCCGCATGGAGAGACAAGCGCGATCCTCGACGTGTTGACGCCTTCGAAGGGGCTGCATGCTGGTGTCCTACGTGGGGCGACGAGCCGCAAGAACGCCGCCATGCTCCAGCCTGGCGCGCAGCTTGACTTGAGCTGGCGCGCCCGTCTGGAGGAGCATATCGGCAGTTTTACCGCGGAGCTGGAACGCTCGCGCACCGCCCAGGTGATGAATTCGCGGCTCGCTCTGGCGGGCTTGAATGCTGTCACGAGCCTCGTGCGATATGCGCTGCCAGAGCGCGAGGCGCATTTGCCACTCTATACACGCACCGAACGGCTGCTCGACCTGATGGGACAGGACGACATCTGGCCGCTGGCCTATCTCAAGTGGGAGCTAGCCTTGCTCGACGAGCTGGGTTTCGGGCTTGACCTCAGCACCTGTGCTGTGACCGGCGCGAGCGAAGGGCTGGCCTATGTCTCGCCCAAGTCTGGCCGGGCCGTGACGGCAGATGGTGCGGGGGACTGGGCTTCCAAGCTGCTCCCGTTACCTCCCGTGCTGCTCGGGCGGGGTGGCGGAGACGATGCGGAAGTACTTGAAGGGTTGCGACTGACCGGGCATTTTCTAAAGACGCAGCTTGCGCCGGAAATGGGCGGCAAGCCCTTGCCCGATGCGCGCGGACGCTTTTTGGCAGCCTTCGAACGCAGGCTCACTCGGCCTTGAACATCATGTTGCGCCCGGCGTCATTGCTAAGGATCAACCTATCGTCCGAAATTGCCGACAGGGTCATCTCCGAGAGCGCTGCAATAAAGGTTTGCTCGGCCTCTAGATCCGGGCAGGCACGTCGTGTAGCGGCGATCTTCGAGGCATCGAACTCAGGATAGGGCGCGGTCATTGCACCAAAATAGCGATTGCAAGGAGCTTGCCCGGCCACCCGGCCTGTTTCGGGGAATGTCAGCGTGGCGCGGGCAGCAAAGCCCTTCCCGTCGATTTCCTGCAAGACCCATGTCTCATCGCCGCCGGTGTATCCTCGGCTTGCCTCATCTGCGCGGCAGGCAGGCAAGATCGAGAGGGCGGCAAGAAGCGACATTGCTGTGAGACTGTTCTTCATCGCGTTTATCTAAGTGCGAGAATGAGATCGACAAGGGTGCCTATGGCTTCGTCGTTGCTGGCGCGGTCGCGACTAGACAGATCTTCCATGCCGATCGAGGCAGCGTAGAGTGCGCGCGCGAGATCGGGATTGGGCACGCCGCAGCGCCTGAGAAGGTTTTCCAGAAAGCGCAACCGCTCGCCATCGACCTTTGAAAGGGTCTCGGCGACAAGGGCATCGGAGCGTGCCCAGGCCCTGATCGCCGGTTCCATTCCGATATCGCCTCTGGTGTTGCCAGTGCCTCGCGCCGCGATCTGCGCGAGCTTGCGAAGCGCGGAGGTGGGGGTTTGTTCGTTCTCGATCTCGGCGATGATGCCGGTGAGCGCCCTGTCGCGCCAATGATCCAGCATGGCTGCGCGAAAGGCGGGAACATCTTTGAAATGCCAGTAGAAGGAGCCCTTCGTCGTTCCAAGGCTGCGCGCGAGACGTTCGGCCTTGATTGCTTCCGGACCACCTGATGCGAGGGCGCGGAGCCCTGCCAGAAGCCAGTCTTCACGGGAGAGAACTTCGCGCGTCATGTGGTGACCATACGCCTTCGTATTGAGCGTGGCAAGTGCTGCGAAAATACCTTGAATGCTTGTCGACGCTAGGCAAGCGGGCTGTTTCGACCCAGGGTGACGTCGGGCCACGTTAGCATTTTGGCAACAACGGCGATTCTTCACGTGTTTACCGGGGTATGCAGCCCGAATATCATCTGATATCCTGTCAGTAATAAAAAAAACGAGGCAGGCAGTTTGGTTATGAGAACGGGCTTCAAGGGCACGTTCGTCATTTCCTGGCCGCAAACAAAAGTCGATGGACTGGTGAGTGCGCCGGTCGAGGACCTCAAGGTTGGGGCGACATGGTCATGGGGTGGGGACCCTGTGCGTGTCGATGGTCCGCGCGAGCTTTTGCGGTTGGAGCAGACGGACGATGAGACAAACCTCAGGCGGCGCGCGGCGCGGATGGTGCACAGGCTGGTTGGCGTCGCAGTGCAGGGAGAGGCATCTCTCCCCAGTGATGAGGACGAAAACAGGTTAAAGGACAACAGTTTCGTGGTGACGGACGGGGCCGAGAGCTACACCGTCACTCTGATCGAGATCGGCGCAGAGGCGCCTCCATTGCTGATGTTCGTCGATCAGCTGCCGCCGCAAGGCCGTGATATGTGGGTCGTGCATCAGACCTTCGAGCCGGCACGGCAGATGCCGGAGGGGCCTGACTCAGGCGGTGTGATCTGCTTCACACCCGGGACGCGCATCCAGACACCGGACGGTGCGAAGCTGGTCGAGGCGCTTGAGCCGGGTGACCACGTGCTTACCAAGGACAATGGCGCGCAGGAGATCCAGTGGGTCGGGGCGCGGCGTATGACAGGGGCTCGGCTTTTCGCAATGCCGCGCCTTCGGCCGATCCGGTTTCGGCCGGGCGCACTCGGGATCGAGCGACCCGACGAGGAACTTCTCGTCTCGCCCGAGCACCGCATGCTCGTCCGGGGGCGCATTGCACAGGCGTTGTTCAACACTGATGAAGTGCTCGTTCGTGCGAAAGACATGTTGAATGATCACTCCGTCGTCGTGGACAGCCAGTTGCGCGAGGTCACCTACGTGCACCTGCTACTGCCCCGGCACCAGATCGTCTGGGCCAATGGCGTGGAGACCGAGAGCTTTCATCCAGCGAACACGGCGCTGTCGACATTGCGTGAAGATGACCGCGAGGCACTTCTGGCTCAAAGGCCTGACTTCGCGGCGTATCCCGAGCGCTATGGCAGCTTTGCA